>CANEHP010000108.1 GCA_947427325.1 uncultured Clostridia bacterium
TTAATCACATTATTAACATCAGGGTCATCTGAAAGACGTAAAATATTGTCGTATGCGGCTCTTGCCTTTTACTCTGCTGCAATCACAAATGCACAACATTTATCGGGCGATGTTAAAAAAGCCAATAACTATGCGGCTTTTCGGCGTTCTCCTGCACTACCTTGCCTTTTCTATGCTGCTATCATATAAGCACAACATTGCCCATGTTGCACGAGCCTTTACCCACCTACTATGTCCCCAACATCCCTGTTTCAATAAATTTCATGCAGACAAGCCGTTTCCATAGGGATGTGATATAACCGTGGTCAATTAGGCAGACTTTACAATCATGAAAATTTCGTAATGATTCGAACTCTCGTTTTCCAACCAAACAGCGATTTTTGCTATGAATCAAAAGACTTAAGTCGCTGACGAGTCGCTTTACACATTGACAGGAATAAGGTATAATAGAATCATCAAAGTAAAGGAGAGTTTAATCATGTCAATGGGGAAAACATTGCGGTATTCAGAAAACGCAAGGGGTTTACACAAGAGGAATTAGGTCAAATGTTGGGTGTAACCAATCAGACTGTATCAAAATGGGAATCAGAAACCTCGATGCCGGATGTCATGCCGCTTCCTCGAATTGCAGATGCTCTTGATATTACCTTGGATGATTTTGTTTTCTGAACAGACAATACAGAAGGAATCTCACGTTCTTGACATGGACGCCGTTCATAACTTTGCGAAAGATGCACAAGTTATGATCATTGACGCTATATGTCGTCGAACAAATTTAGTGAACGGAAATACATGGGATTTTCTGAAAACCGAACTGAATCCTTCTACAAAAATGTACGACCATATTAAGAGGTATTATACCCTGTGCTGTGTATCGGACACAGCGGGCGCTGCATTTGTTCCCGATGCTCTTACCATGATCGATTCCGGTCTGACTCCGACTGAAATTGGCTCCATATTTGAAAAACCGGAAATAGCATCCGGTATGAAAAAATTATCGGATTCTAATGTAAGGAAAGTGCTTTCCTTTATTTGTAATGAATATTTTCAGCGTTCTGCGCCGTTTAACTATAAAGATCCAGAGTATTTTACAGTGGATATTGATCAGAATGAAATATCTCATTCGACTGGAACTTCTGCTGATGATGTGCTGGATGCATTAGAAAAATTGATCTCTTTGCACATTGTAGAATTGAGTACGGAAAACGGCACACACTATCCGCTTCATAAGGCCAAGGTCATTGAAACAGCGGCAACTTTCCGCTTGATTGAACGATTCATTCATAATCAAGTAGGTACAGGGTGCGGTGAACTTTTTGCATTAAGTCAATTCTGATATCCGATTTTGAATTCGGCGAGATTATCATCTTGCGATTAAAATAAAGAACGAAAAAGAGCTATAGCAATAGTCAAAAGTTGCTATAGCTCTTTTTGTTCCTTCTTATCTTCGGAATGGGAATAATTATAGAACTACTATGCGGAAATATGTTGACATTATTCCCGAAATGCGATACAATATATCTTGTAATATTGTAATTATCCGAGGAGGAAACTCTAATGGAATATATTAAAGTCTCGCAAGCTGCTGAAAAGTGGGGAATTACACCCCGACGTGTGCGTGTTTTATGTGCAGAAGGAAAGATAGAAGGTGTTACCCGCAAGGGAAAGCTATATATGATTCCCGAAACAGCGGTCAAACCGATGGACGGCAGACTGTCAAAGACGAATATCCTTGCAGAAATCGAGTACAAGAAGGAACGCCTGAACGCAATGCGTCCTTTGACATCCGGAGAACTGAACCGCCTTCGTCAAGAGTTTATGATTGAGTTTACCTACAATTCAAATGCGATTGAGGGCAACACTTTG
This sequence comes from uncultured Clostridia bacterium, assembly GCA_947427325.1. GTDB lineage: Bacteria > Bacillota > Clostridia > Oscillospirales > Ruminococcaceae > Ruminiclostridium_E. Next base: position 1,867 of record CANEHP010000108.1, read on the forward strand.
ACGTTGCAGGAAACGGCGATGGTTCTCGAAGGAATGACGGTCGATCAAAAACCGTTAAAGGATCACCTCGAAGCCGTCGGACACCGTGACGCTTTTCTGTATGTCAGAGATATTGCAACGAAGGACGTGCCCTTGAGTGAGTCGACGATAAAGGCTATTCACTCACTTGTATTGATGAATCAGCCCGAGGATAAAGGCGTATATCGCCGCATCCCCGTACGTATTATGGGCGCCTTTACAGAGCCGGTACAGCCGTATTTGATCGAGCCTAAGATGACCGATCTTCTTGCTAAAAACGAGGAGCGCAAGGAAACGATGTGTGCTATTGAGCGTATTGCATTGTTCCACCTTGAATTTGAGGGCATTCACCCGTTTGTGGACGGCAACGGCAGAACGGGACGTTTGATAATGAACCTTGAGCTTATCAGGCATAGTTATCCCGCTATCAATGTGAAATTTGCGGACCGCAAGCGGTATTATAACGCATTTGATTCATTCTACCGTGATCATGATCCTGAAGCGATGATAAACCTCGTCGCCGAGTATGTCAGCAAAAGATATGATGACTACTTTAGGATTTTGGATAATGAAAATCGGTAACCGGTGATAACATAAGTAATTTGATTTGAGTTGATAGAGTTTTGAATTATCGGAAGGCGTATGGGAATGAACCAATCAATGGAATTAGAGAACTATACCGGGAAAATAAACAGTCATGTTGACTATTTGAAAATAATTAAACTGTTAGAGATGAAAAGTGAATATATAGAGTATGTTTTAGTAGATGCAGATGATGCAAAAATAATTGATTACTTTCAGGATTTTATAGTATCTGTTCAATCCCGAAAAGAATGGTGGGGAACCAAGTCTTCCCAATGTAGAAAAGTATATAAAATTAAAACATCAAAGGAACTTTTTCGGTATTTGCGAGGATTTGAAACATTTTGCCGATATGAAACTTCCAACGGCGGAGATTTTGCAGACGAAACTGATTTTGGAATCAATGATATTGCATTTTTTGACGAAAATGAGTTGCCGTTGTTATTTACAACTACGCACGAAGGCTATATCATGATTCGAAATGATTTGTTTTCATAAAGAGATATGACGCACTACCACTGTTGCTGCGGATAAAGTAATTCGATTGCGGAGAAATATCACTATGAGTTTTATTGATTCATATAAAAGACTTGAAAAACTATGCAGCGAAATGTATGGCGATCCCCATGGGTTATCAACTTATATCGATGAAATGCTCGGCAAGCCGAACGGCTCCTATTATGTGTCAGGGTGGAATGAAGACTTAAAACAGTTAAAGCATTATCGTTGGGTAAGAAATCAGATTGTACACGAGCCGGGGTGTACCGAAGAAAATATGTGCGAACCCAGTGATGCGCAGTGGCTTGATCATTTTTATTCTCGTATCATGTCAACCAATGATCCGCTTGCATTATATCATAAAGCGAGAAGCCCACACGTATCACAAAAGCCGAAACAAACATATTCACCTGAGAGGGCGAGTTATACGCCACCACAATATAAAAAGACATCATCTAAACCCGTAGGGTGCTTAACATACTTAATAGGGGCACTGTTTGTCATTGTTGTGATTGCTTTGATTGCAAATATTGTTTAATGTAATTTCGGAGGTGCGCTGTGGCATTTGAAAATAAATTAGGCATTACAAGTTCTGCCGACCTTGCCTGTGAGGAAGAACGCATCAGCAAGAAAAAGGCGATTGCACTTTTTGAAAACGGTATGCTTGATAAGTTGGAAGCAGGAACATTTTCCATTCTTAAGGCAATCCATAAATATCTCTTTGATGAGATCTACGCCTTTGCGAGAGAACTGCGAACGGTTAATCTTGCAAAAGGCAACTTCCGTTTTGCCCCGCTGATGTATCTTGAAGCAGCACTTACGAACATCGATAAAATGCCACAATCCACATTTGACGAGATCGTCGAAAAGTATGTAGAAATAAATATCGCTCACCCCTTCAGAGAAGGCAATGGACGCAGCACTCGTATTTGGCTTGATTTGATTTTCAAGAAAGAACTCGGCAAGGTTGTCGATTGGAGCAAGGCGTAAAAAGATGACTATCTACTTGCTATGGAGCGTAGCCCCATTAAGGATATCGAAATCAAATACCTGCTGAAAAACGCTTTGATTGATGACACGGGTAGCCGTGAAGTCTATATGAAAGGCATCGACCACGGCTACTACTACGAGGGATATACAACCTTTAAAACGGAAGAATTGTGAGGAAATGTAATTCACAAAGTATCAACACTGATGTTCCAAAGTATCAATTTGATACTTTGGGATAATGGCTTTAATCAAATCACTATAGGTTATTCAGGATGACAAACGGAGGATAAACATTTATGACGGGCGAAAAATTCACTTTAATGCAATATACCATAAGTTCTATTCTTGGATTGATAGAGATAGAAGATTTTGTGATTCCTGAAATCCAGAGACCTTTTGTATGGAAAAGAAGCCAGGTCAGAGATTTGATTGACTCCTTGTACAATGGCTATCCTACCGGTTACATCATTACATGGAAAAATCCCGATGTGCAGACTAAAGGTGGAGGCAAAGCCAACGGCAAAAAAGTCCTCATCGATGGTCAGCAGCGTATTACTGCACTTACGGCGGCGATTGCAGGAAAAGAAGTGCTTGATGAAGATTTCAACAAAGATCGAATTAAAATTGCTTTTAATCCATTTGCAGGTTATGATTTTTAAAGTCTGTAAATTGATTTTTTCTTAATGTGACAATGTGGAAAAATCACGTAAAAATTTTCTTATTTTTATCTATAAAGAAAGAAAAATTTAATTGCCATAAAATGCGATTATAAAAGGAAATATTGACAATCTTGTTGCTTTCACCGGGTATCTCCAAAGCGGGTAAACCTCAGGGGTTTGGGGACAGAGTCCCCAATACCTATTTTTATCATTTACACAGTTTGAAATTCAAACTCTACTCGCCCACCTTAAGCAGTGAGCGAGTATTTATTTTTCATTGCTTTTAACTCATCATAAATTATTATTGCTTACGTAAATTCTCCGCCTTAACCGCCGCTGTTACTGAACCGTTAAGACCGATAACAATATAATCGGGAGCAACGCCGCAGCCGGTCTGCATAACGGTATAAACCGTCTTATAAACAAAGGAAGCCAAGGACCGTCCTTTATAGTCCTTAGCGCCGTTGTTTACCATAACCCTGTCACCAAGCTGCAAGGTATCGGGAGTTTCCTCGATAGGCTCTACCAAATCAGCGTCTACCCAGCCATATACATTACTTCCTCCCTGCACAGGAGTCAGGGCGTAGCAGTGAGGTGCATTAGGCGCTATGTTCTGAACCCTTGCTCTTCCCGCTGTGCGCTTTCCGCCTACAGCTGTCGTCGCTGTTGAAGAGCCGTAATGATATCCGCCCTTGAAATTAACCTCGTCACCGATTTCGATTATTGCAGGGATTATGGCGGCGGGTTTCTTTTCGGGTTCGCTCTTGCTTTCGTCCGCTTTCGAAAGGTCATAATCATGGAAGGAAATATCACCGTCTATGCCATAACCCGCTATGTGATCTAATCCCCACTTCCATACTTTCTGATTATAATTATATCTGCTTGGTACGTCGGGGTTCTCCGTCCAGTGAGCAAGCCAAATTTCATATTCGTCTACCAGTTCGCTTTTGTAGAGGTAATTGTTGAACCAACTGGGATTTGCGTAAATACCCGCCGTATATCCCGCCTTTCTTACAACATCGCAAAAAGCGTGGCACATATCGGTGCGGGTTCGAGTGGTAAGCTGTCCTATCTGACTCTTGTCCTCAATGTCGTAGTATACGGGATAATCAGGGTCATACTGTTTTATTACAGAAGTACAAGCCTCCGCTTCTTCCTTGGCTCTGTCTACGGTCAGCGCATAACTGTACCAATAGAAGCCGTATTTGATACCATATTTTTTGCATTCAGCAACGAATTTATCAAGCTGACCGTCCTTGTTTTTTCCGCAGCCTGCACGAATAATCGCAAACCGTACGCCTGCTTTCTTGATTTCATCAAAGGGAATACCCTCCTGCCATGCGGAAATATCCACGCCCTTAATTCTTTCTGCCATAATTTTAATCCTCCTTATTTTCCTTTGTTGTTATTGCTGCTCCCGCCGCATCGCTAAGCCCCTCGCCCACAATGTAAGCGATAACGCTTGCCGTTGACATAATACATCCGCTTACCGTCTGCGCCGTCTCTTCGCTGCCGCCCAATGCCACAATAAGACCTGTTGCAAGACCTACAACGGCGATCCACAGCTTACGGCTTGTAAGCTTTCTTTTCCAGTCGATTTTGTTCATTTTAAATCTTCCTTTCTGCAAATATATTTTTATAGCGTCACATACCCAAATGTGACGCTATAAATCCGATTATAATTCCGACAACCGCCGTGCCGATGTACCAGATTGCCTTTCTCCACTTTTCGCCGTCTCTGTTTTCAAGCTTTTTCAAGCGTTCGCTGATCTCCGACTGCTCCTTAAGAATGTTGCTTACGCTTAAATTCAATCTCTCAATGGTTGCCGTAAGTGTGGTAAGCTGCTGTGTGATGATCTGCTGCATATTGCTTTCCAACATTTCCAACCGTTTGTTTTGCCTGTTATTTTCCTCCTCGATTCTTTTGTTTTCCGCCTTCATAAGATCGGCAAAGGCTTCATGCTCTGCTCTTGAAATCGGTGTATCCATTTCAGTTATTCTCCTTTCCCGTGTTATTCTCCAACTCGGAAATTTGGCTTCTTAATTCCTCTGCCTGCTGCTCCAAATTCGTCAATATTTCCCTATCCTCCTCGGTGTCCGTTCCCGCCGCTATAGCTCTCAGCGGGCGTATAGCCTGCCTATCCAGCTCTTCAAGCTGATTTTTTAAGGATAATATTCTTTCCTTGTCGGTAACGGGCGGGTCGACGGGTATAATGTCAATGAGATTGCCCTTATCATCTTCAACAGGCGTCCAATAAGGCGTTGACATTACTTTCTGTGCCAATTTCGAATTGTCGGGGACTACCCACTTGGGCTGCTCGCAGTCGATTCCTTCAAGATAATTTGCATCGGGGGCTGAAGTGTCCGTCTGCCATATTCTGTTTTCAAAAATAATCATTTTACCATCTCCTTAGTTAAACCAGATTATGCAATATGAGCCTACATATCCGTTTATTTCTATGTTTCCGTTAGCTCTGATTGTATAAGAAAATCCTCGATACTCTTCAAACTGCGTACTATTTCCTCTTATCTCGGCAGCCATGCTGCTTGATATTCCTGTTGCAAGAGCTATATAATAAGGTAAATATCCTGTTCTAACTTTACTTGGATAACCCATAAGAAGTGCTTTTGTACGTCCCGCTTTATATGGAACCGTTGTTGTATTGCTTATATCAGCTCTACTTCCAGTAACAACATCAACAGCCGCCGCATTGCAGATACCGCTCCATGCAGCCGTGCCGCTTGCGCTGTAGGTAAGTATTTGGTTGGCAGCTCCGCCCGAGGGAATATGCTTGTTTCCCGCCGTGGTGGGGTGAGTGTATTTGTTTGCCC
>CANEHP010000109.1 GCA_947427325.1 uncultured Clostridia bacterium
CGAGGTTAAGGTTGACGGCGTTGAATATACCATTCTCCGTCAAAGCGACGTTTTGGCTATTGTTGAGTAAAACCAAATTTTATTACATTTTGAAAGGATTTGATTAAAATGGCAAAACAAATTATTTACGGTGAGGACGCAAGAAAAGCATTGTTAAGCGGTATTGACCAGCTTGCCGATACCGTTAAAATTACACTTGGACCTAAGGGCAGAAATGTTGTTCTTGACAAAAAATACGGCGCACCCCTTATCACTAACGACGGCGTAACCATTGCCAAAGAAATCGAGCTTGACGATCCCTTTGAAAATATGGGCGCACAGCTTGTAAAAGAGGTTTCCACCAAGACAAACGACGCAGCAGGCGACGGTACAACCACCGCTACACTGCTTGCACAGGCTCTTATCCGTGAGGGTATGAAGAATATTGCGGCGGGAGCAAATCCCATGGTTGTTAAAAAGGGTATTGCGGAAGCCGTTGAAACTACTGTTGCAGAGGTTAAAAAGCACTCCAAGAAGGTTAAGGGCAGTGCCGATATTGCAAGAGTTGCCACTGTTTCCAGCGGCGACGAGGTTGTGGGTAAGCTTGTTGCCGACGCTATGGAAAAGGTAACCTCCGACGGCGTTATCACCGTTGAGGAAAGCAAGACCGCAGAAACAAGCTGTGAAGTCGTAGAGGGAATGCAGTTTGACAGAGGCTACATCAGTCCTTATATGGCAACCGATATGGAGAAAATGGTTTCAGAGCTTGACGAGCCTTATATCCTTATCACCGATAAGAAGATTTCCAATATTCAGGATGTACTTCCCTTGCTCGAGCAGGTTGTTCAGCAGAGCAGAAAGCTGCTTATTATTGCTGAGGATATTGAGGGCGAAGCTCTTTCCACCATTATTCTCAACAAGCTCCGCGGCACATTCGTATGCGTAGCCGTCAAAGCTCCCGGCTTTGGCGACAGACGCAAGGAAATGCTCCAGGATATAGCAATTCTCACAGGCGGTCAGGTTGTTACCTCCGACTTGGGCATTGAGCTTAAGGACGCTACCGTTGATATGCTGGGTACTGCTAAGCAGGTTAAGGTTTCCAAGGAATACACTACCATTGTTGACGGCGCAGGCACAAAGAAGGATATCAAGGAGAGAATTGCGCAGATTAAGGCAGCTATCGAAACCTCCACAAGCGAATTTGACAAGGAAAAGCTTCAGGAGAGACTTGCCAAGCTTTCGGGCGGCGTTGCGGTTATCAAGGTCGGTGCGGCTACCGAGGTAGAGATGAAGGAAAAGAAGCTTCGCATAGAGGACGCTTTGGCTGCTACAAAGGCGGCAGTTGAGGAAGGTATCGTTGCAGGCGGCGGCACTGCGCTTATTAACGCTATGCCCGCTGTTGAGAAGCTTGTTGAAAAGCTTGAGGGCGATGAAAAGACAGGCGCTAAGATCGTTCTCCGCTCCCTTGAAGAGCCTGTTCGCCAGATTGCGCTTAACGCAGGTCTTGAAGGCAGCGTAATTATTGACAATATCAGAAGAAACGGCAAGGTTGGCTACGGCTTTGACGCAGCTAAGGAAGAATATGTTGATATGGTTGAGGCAGGAATCGTTGACCCTGCCAAGGTAACACGTTCCGCTATTCAAAACGCTGCTTCCGTTGCCGCTATGGTTCTTACTACAGAGAGCCTTGTTACCGATAAGAAGGAGCCTGCTGCTCCTGCCGCTCCCGCAGGTATGGACGGCGGTATGGGCGGAATGTACTAATATCGCTTTATAAATGTAAAATACCCTCAAGGTTATTACTTTGAGGGTATTTTTTTGATTTCATGAATAGTGGGACGTTGTAATATATCCGAATAAAAATATTTGTATTTTAAAATTATCGTCTTTTGTATTTTACGCATCAGAATATTATTGCTTTAAATACAATAAGTATTGTATAGTAGTAAATTCATATTGTCAAACAAACTGTAATGCAATAAATATTGTATGACATCAAATTCATATTGTCGACAAACTGTGATAAAATAAAAGCAAAAGCAGGTGAGAATATGAAAGAAGAATATTACGACGAATATCGAAGAATTGGTTTAAAAATCAGTTATTACCGCAAGCTGAAAGGCATGACTCAGGAACAGCTTGCAGAAAAAATAAACAAAAATCTTGCATTTATCGGAGCGGTAGAAGCGCCGAATATTAACCGAACGGTATCGCTCGACACATTATTTGATATTGCAAAGGTTTTAAATGTGCCTCCCCATAAGTTTTTAATAGATGACGAAATTGTACATAGCCGCATTGGTTGAACAGGGGAAAGGTATGGTTGAAAAATCAAAAGTAGCATGCTTTTCAGGACACCGACAACTGCCACAAGACTGCACCGAGCTTAGGGTAAACCTTGAAAGGGCAATAATATCGCTAATCAAACAAGGAGTAGTGTTTTTCGGGAGCGGAGCCGCTCTCGGCTTCGACCAATTCGCATCCGAAACGGTTCTGAAAATGAAAAAAAACTATCCATATATCAAATTGATAATGGTTCTGCCATGTCCGCCGAATGAACAGTCGCTAAAATGGAGTGAAGAACAGCGTGAACGTTACAACAGACTGCTCGGACAGGTTGACAAGGTACGTGTGCTGTCGCCCAAGTATACAAACAGCTGTATGTATAAGCGCAACCGTCATTTGGTAGATAACAGCGCATATCTTATCTGCTATCTTCGGAAGAATAACGGCGGGACATTTTACACAGTAAGCTACGCCGAAGATCGGCACTTGAAAATACTCCGAATATAGTATGCAGAGAATTTCGCTTGCAAAATTTTCAAACCCTCCTTCAAAGGGTGGCTTATTGCGGTACATTGTTCTGCGAGGTTATCCTCGCAGCAAAAATATAAATTATTCTTTTTAAGAGGGGCGGCTATAATTTTAAAAGGGGCATAAAATTAAAAGGAACATAAAAAAGTTTTTACCGTGCGAGGATAACCTCGCAGGACAATGTATTTCTAAAAAAACAGGGGACGCCCTCTCGTGCAGGACGTCCTCTCTGAAAAAACGCCCCACCGGGGCGTTTTTTCATTCACCTCTTGCGAGCGTCGATGGTCTTAGAGAGTTTCGCCCTCTGCCGTTCACAATGCTCCCTGCCACTCTAAGCCCCCGCAGGGAGCGCACCACGCCGCAAGACGAGAAAGGCAATTTCCAAAGCAATTTGAAAAAAAATTCCCCGCCGCAAAGCGAAAACACTGTTAATAAATCCATTACAATTTCCGGAGTAGAACCAAAAAAACGTTACTATTGACATATTTCAAAATTTTGATATAATATCATAAGGACTATATACAATTTAAATCGCTAAAGCAAAAAATATAAAGAAATAAAAAATTAAGGAGAAATAAAATGCTGCAAAGAAAGGGAAATTTAATGAGCGTCAGAAGCGACATAAAGGTCATTGACGCTACCATAAGAGACGGAGGGCTGTGCAATAACTTCGAATTCAGCGATGAGTTTGTAAAAGAGCTGTACAAAGCCAATGTAAAATGCGGAATTGACTATATGGAATTTGGGTATAAGGCAAGCAAAAACCTTTTTAAAACCTCCGACTTCGGAAAATGGAAATTCTGCGATGAGGAAGATATCAGGAGCATTGTGGGCGAAAATGTTTCGGATATGAAAATCGCCGTAATGGCGGATGTGGGAAGATGCGACTATAAAACCGACTTTTTGCCCAAAAGCGAAAGCGTTATTGACCTTATCAGAGTGGCTTGCTATATTCACCAAATTCCCGCCGCCGTGGAGATGATAAACTATCTTCACGGTTTAGGCTATGAAACCTCCTGCAATATTATGGCTATATCGCAGGCTAATCTGAAACAGGTGGACGAGGCGCTTGAAATGATCGGCGAGTCAAATACAGACGTGATTTATCTTGTTGACAGCTACGGCTCTCTTTATCCCGAAAACGCCGCCGATTTGGCGCAAACATATTTGACGGCGGCGGAAAAAAGCGGTAAAAAGGTGGGCTTTCACGGACATAACAATCAAAATTTAGCATTTGCCAACACCATTGAAACGTTATCTTACGGCGTTTCCTACCTTGACGCCACTGCCATGGGAATGGGCAGAGGTGCGGGAAACTGTGCTATGGAGCTTTTGCTTGGCTTCCTCAAAAACCCTCAATACAGCATTTACAGCCTGTTGGAATTTATTGAAAAATATATGATCCCTTTAAAGGAAAGCGGAGTCGTTTGGGGCTACGACTTGCAGTATTTGTTTACGGGTCAGCTTAACCGCCATCCCCGTGAAGCCATGAATTTTACGGCGGAACAAAGAAGCGACTACTGCGAATTTTATAAATCACTTTTGGAAAACTTCTAATACTAATTCTTGATTGAAAGTAGACAAAAGATTTGCGAGGATGATTTTTGCAAGACAAGGCGGAGGACGCCGCAAGGCTGACGCCTTGCAAGGACGACAACGCAGTATTGCGAAAATCAGACCGCAAAGATTGTCTACTTTCAGTCAAGAATTAGTATAAGTAAACCTTTAACGCTTTCTAAGTTTTTAAAGATCAAAATATCCGTCTGTATAAGGCGGATATTTTTTGATATTTATTTTATAAAATTTATGATATTGCGCACAACGGCAAAAATCACCAATATACCTGCTGCCGTATAATAAAAGCCCTGATTTAAAGGCTTACCGTCGGAGAGACATTTGGGCTGAAATATAATTCTTATTCCCAGAAAAACAATCCATATGGGCAGCAGTATAAAAATACAAGGATTCGCCTCAAAGGCGGCTTTAAAATTTCCCCCGATAATATTCATAAACATTGTGCTTATACCGCAGCCCGGGCAAAGTATTCTTCCGCCTGTAACAAGTCTTACGATACAGGGTATATTAAGACCCGTCAGCTTAAGCCACAAAAAATACAATACGCCCAAAGCCAAAAATATCAGCAGCCTTCTAAGCAGTATCTTCCTATCACTCACTTTTTCACCTTCGATTAAATAATTCCTTAATTATTCGATAACTTAAAAAATTTCCTGCTTATTTAATAAGCAGGAAATTTAATATGTAATTATGTGAGATTACATATTCTGTGTAGGTGTTGCCATTTCATTAAGCTGGCTCTGCATCATAGCCCAACCTACAACAGGGAATACCAACTGGAGAATTAAGTAAATAACTGCCTGATTAGAGGTAGGCAGACCTCTTGCTGCCTTTGCATTATCCAGCTTTTCACCCTGCTTGTAAGCCCAATACAATCCGTAAATATCACATGTAACAATCATAAGAAGCAATGAGATACCGCCGGAAGTGTAAGGTTTGCCTGCCGGATCGGGAGGTGTTACCATATTGGTTTCATCAGTGAGCTTTACAAACCAAATAAGTCCGTAGATACCGCAGGTAACGATGGATAAAATAATGCAAAGCGCAATATTTCTCTGTTGAATCATATTTGCTCTCCTTAATATTTTTTTAGGCTTGTATAAAACTTATCTATCAAACGCCAAATAAAGTGAAACCGATTGTGAATCGATAACTCTCCGACGCCGATAAATAACTCTACATGACCTTAAAGAATTATAGCAAATTTGCCAAAAATCGTCAACTGTAAAAATGCATAAAAATATGGCCCGGAATTTTATATTATACACAGCCCTGTGCCTTCATAGCCTCCGCAACCTTTAAGAAGCCCGCAATATTTGCTCCTGCCATATAGTTTCCGGGCATTCCGTATTCCTTGGCAGCGTCGTCGCAGCTCTTGAAGATGGACTGCATAATGCCCTTAAGCTTAGCGTCAACTTCTTCAAAGGTCCAGCTGTAGCGCATAGAGTTTTGGCTCATTTCAAGACCCGAGGTAGCTACGCCGCCTGCGTTTGCAGCCTTGGCAGGTCCGTAAAGAACGCCGTTTTTAAGATATACTTCGATAGCTTCGGGAGTGGAAGGCATATTTGCACCCTCTGCAACAGCAAAACAGCCGTTATCAACAAGCTTCTGTGCGCTTGCACCGTCAATTTCGTTTTGCGTAGCGCAGGGAAGAGCAATATCGCACTTAATAGACCAGATTCCGCCGCATCCCTCGGTATATGTGACATTCTTGTGAGAGGTTCTTTCCGTATACTCTTTGATTCTGCCGCGCTCAACTTCCTTAATCTGCTGAACAAGCTCAAGCTCAATGCCGTCAGGGTCATGGATGTAGCCGTTGGAGTCGGAGAGAGCTACTACCTTTGCACCCAGCTCCGTTGCTTTCTTGGTAGCATAAATGGCGACATTTCCTGAGCCTGAAATAACAACAGTCTTGCCCTCAAAGGATTTACCGTTAGCCTTTAACATTTCATCGGTAAAGTAGCAAAGACCGAAGCCTGTCGCCTCCGTTCTTGCAAGAGAGCCGCCGTAGGTAAGACCCTTGCCTGTAAGCACTCCGCTGAACTCATTGCGTATTCTCTTATACTGACCGAACATATAGCCGATTTCTCTTGCGCCTGTTCCGATATCGCCTGCGGGAACATCACAGTCAGGTCCGATATGCTTGCAAAGCTCTGTCATAAAGCTCTGACAGAAGCGCATTACCTCTCCGTCGCTTTTGCCCTTGGGATCAAAGTCCGAACCGCCCTTGCCGCCGCCCATGGGAAGTGTTGTAAGGCTGTTTTTGAACACTTGTTCAAATCCCAAAAACTTGATAATTCCCAAATATACGGAAGGGTGTAAACGCAAACCGCCCTTGTAAGGACCGATAGCGCTGTTATACTGAACACGGAAGCCTCTGTTTACCTGCACTTTGCCGTTATCATCAACCCAGGGCACTCTGAAAATAATCTGTCTTTCAGGCTCTACAAGACGTTCAAGAACTCCTGCCTCTACTAAGTCGGGACGCCTTTCAACTACGGGCTGAAGCGTTTCCAAAACCTCGGTTACCGCCTGAATAAATTCAGGTTCTCCTGCATTTCTTTTTTTAACTGTTTCCAAAAGGTCGATAAGATATTGGTTAGTTAAAGCCATTGTGAAAATTCCTCCTAAAAAATATTCATTTTCGCCTTGACGCAATTTTGCCGAACCCACAATAAACAAAAATGCCGCAGATACAATGATAATCTGCGGAAACTGTTTTTACTATCGCTTTTGGCACAGCTTTCATTACATCATTGTAACAGGTTTATTGTAGCATATTTTATTATTTTTTGCAATAGCTTTTGCAGGATTTTTTTTAGAACTTGCAAATTTTAAGACAACACCGCACAAAGACGTTAGGCGGTCATTGTGCGATGTTGCCTTAAATTTGTAAAAGGATCTGTAAAACAATCGCAGCACTTTTCCGGGCTGCGAAAAACCGGTGCGGCTTTTCTGAGGGCGGGTACATTTCGGCACATTTGATCAGAGCGTGTTTACATAAAGCTCAGCCTGCATCTTTTCGGCAAATTTTGCCGCCTGCTTCGTTAAAATTTTTTGAAATATGA
>CANEHP010000110.1 GCA_947427325.1 uncultured Clostridia bacterium
TTTTTTATTTAATTTCAAATACCCCCTTGACAAATCCCGAAACAAAGTGTAAAATAAAATTAACATAACTGTACTAATTCAAATAAGACAGTAAGAACCGTTTGTAAAATTATTCAAAAGGGGAACAAATGATTACAGTAGACTACAAGGATAAACGCCCTATATACGTTCAGCTGGTGGATAATATAAGCACAATGGCGCTGTCGGGAGAGCTTAAGCCCTTTGAACAGCTTCCGTCGGTGCGCCAGCTGGCGGTTTCCATGGGCATAAATCCCAATACCATTGCAAGAGCGTACGGAGAGCTTGAACGCAAGGGCGTAATATACAGCGTTGCGGGAAAAGGCTCTTTTATCAGCAACGACTTGTCCGTTTTTGCGGAGGAAAAAATCAAAAAGGTAGAGGAAAAGCTGCGGGTGGGCATCAGTGAAGCCAAAAACAGCGGAGTTTCCAAGGAAAGACTTATAGTAATAGTGGGTGAAGAATATGATAGAGATTAACGGAGTTAACAAGTTTTTTTCGGAATCGGGAGTTTTATCCCTTGACAATGTTTCCATGACCATACCCAACAACAGCATTGTGGGACTTATCGGCATTAACGGAGCGGGAAAGTCCACCCTGCTGCGTATTCTTGCGGGTATCTACAAGCAGGATACGGGAACCGTATCCGTTGACGGCGAAAGAGTCTATGAAAACAACAACGCAAAATCCAAAATCGCCTATATAAGCGACGATCAGTACTATAATCCCGGTATGACCATGCGCAAGCTGGCTTCCATCCATGCGTCCCTCAGGGAAGGCTTTTCATGGGAAAAGTTCAGAGATTTGGCGGGGCGCTTCGGGCTTGACGTAAACAAAAGGCTTTCGGGCTTTTCAAAGGGCATGAGAAGACAAAGCGATATAGTTATCGCTCTTTCCTACGGTGCAAAATATCTCCTTTGCGACGAAACCTTCGACGGACTCGACCCTATCACGAGAGAGCTTACCAAAAAAATATTTATGCAGGAAATGACGGACAACAACGCCACTATCCTTATGTCCTCCCACAATCTTAGGGAAATGGAGGATATCTGCGACAGAATACTGCTGATAGACAAAGGAAAGCTGGTGTTAAGCGCGGATATCGACGATATGAGGGGTATGGTCAATAAGTATCAGCTTGTTTTTGAAAGGGACGGCGACAATATCCCCCTTGACGGTCTTAATGTTTCCGCCCTTAATAACAGCGGCAAAATGATAACCTTTATCGCCGACGGCGACAGCGGGGAGATCGAGGCGCAGGTACGCCGCCTTGCCGCCGAAAAGGGCAGCGAGGTAATTTATATCGAGGCAGTGCCCTTAAGCCTTGAGGAAATATTTATGTACAAGCTGAAAAAAAGCGATATCGCCGATCGGGAGGTCATCTGATGAAGGAGCTTCAAAAAACCTTAAGGGTAACACTGTTCGGCATAAAAAACAGCAAGGTGTTTTTTATCCTTATGCTGCTTTTGTGCTGCATTATAGTCCCCACCTTTGTATACCTTGGGATAAACAAGGCGCACCCGATGCTTCAGGCTGAAGAAATGTCCGGCATGGGAGCGGCTGTGGCTTATGCGGGCGGATTATTTGCGCCCATTATGCTTTTCTCGTTTCTCCATAACCGTACCGAGCAGGATTTTTACAGCGCTATGCCCGTTAAAAGGATACAGTATTTTATTGGCTATGTTCTGTCGGGATTTCTGATGTTTATCATACCCTACACGCTTATGTATGTGGTCTGCGGCTTTATGCCCTGCGACGGAATTTGGCAGGGCTGGTTAATGCCTGTGGGAATGTATTTTGTGCTGTTCTGCTCCCTTACCCTCTGTATGATGTTCTGCACCTCGAGAGCGGGAGCGGCGGTAACCTTTGTTTTAAGGAACGGACTTGCCGCTTCGATGGTAATTCTGCCCTTTATGCTGGCTAACTTAGACTCTCGGGCTTACTTTGACTTTTTATCGGATAAGATACTTATGCTCACTCCCCTGGGAACAGGCGTAGGTCTTTTTCGGGATTATGAGCATATTCTGCCCGTACAGCTGGTCATAGCCCTGGGGGAGCTTATTCTTTCCTACTTCCTTTTTATCGGAAGAAAAAACGAGGTGAGTCTCGCCCTCGCCTTTCCCAAAACAAGATATTTTTATCAGTATGCGGTAATGACGGTGGCGGCTCTTTATATAACGGCTTTATTTATGTCCATGTTCGGCTTTGGCTACGATTATTATGAATGGTCCTATATAGTATTCTTTTCCGTTGTCTGCACCTTTATGGTTTTTATCGTGCTTAATATAATTTTAGAGAAAAATTCAAAGGCCGCCTTCCATAAGCTGTACCACTTTTTTATTTTCGTTGCGGGCTTTGCCATAATCACCACTTCTACGGTAAGCCTGCTTATATCCCTTGTACCCTACAGCATACTTCCGCTTTATCCCAAATTTGCGGTAGTGAAGATTTACAATGTTGAAAAGAATTACGATCAGGAAGGACCCTACCGCAATTACATCAACATCATAATATATTCAAACGAAAATGATTACAGCGATGATCGGATGAGATATCATGCCGATTATGATAAAAGCTTTATCGTTACCGACGCCGGAAAGCTTAATGCGCTGGCGAAGCTGGCACAGAACTCGTCTCGCAATTATAACAGCCACCATTCATACAAAAACCTGTCCCTTTTGCCCTCTCATTCACAATGGCAAAGCACGGTCCTTAGCTTTGACGATCAAGTACCCGAAGAGCTTAAGGCGGTGGAGATCACCTTTTATAACACTAAGATAAGCTTTGCCGAGGACATTACCGAAAAAGCTCTGGAAGATCTTACCTCCCAGCCTTACCTTTCGGGTACTTACAGGCAGAGCACAAGATACGGCTTCGGCATAGGAGAGGAATATATTGCGGGCTTTACGGATATCGCCGTAAAATGACGGCTTATGCTAATCCTCGTCTATAAACAGACAAAGATTTGCTGGGATGATTTTCGCGGGACAAGGACGACAACGCAGTATTGCGAAAATCAAACCGCAAGGATTGTTTATTTTTAGTTGAGAATTAGTGTTATCGTCTGATTTTTCGGTTTGTCTTTTCAGCCTATTTTGTCGGTCTATAAGGAGATATAAATGAGCTATACAAAAAAACTGTTTGGAATAACCAAATTCGGCATAGAAAACAACTATGTTCTTATCGGAATAATACTGCTTATAAGCTGCCTGCTTATGCCCGCTCTTACAATTTTGAGCATAATGGATAACAGAAGATATATGGACGATACCGACGCACAGGCCATTGTCCGCATTTACGGCGCAGCACTTGCATATTTTGAGGGCTTTGCGCTTCCTTTGGGACTGTTTTCCTACGTCCACAAGCGCAGACAGTGCGATTTTTACAACTCTATGCCCGTTCGCCGCAGTCAGTATTTTTGGGGCTATGTTCTTACCGGAATCATTGTGTTTCTTATGTCCTTCGGCTGGATGAGCCTTGCCCACTTTGTTATTACGGGATTCAGAAATATCCTGCCCTGCCTGCTGCAGCCCGTGGCGGCGTTTCTTGTGATATACTGCTCCATGATATTGGCGGTGTGCTTTTCAGGCTCGGTGATGTCAACAATAGTCACATTTACCGTGCGCAACGCCGTTGTTATTTCCGTTATACTGCTGCCAATACTAATTTCGGGAGCGGATATGGATCCTTATATGGAGCTTCTCGGGAAAAAAATATGCGTCCTTACCCCCGTTACCGCAATAGGCGCATGGATCGAAGAGTGGTACGACGTAATGCTGCTTCAGCTCCCCGTAGCGGCTGTGGAGCTTACGGCTGCCTTTTTCCTCCACGGTCACCGCAAAAGCGAAACCACCGCAGCCATAGCCTTTCCGAGATCCCGCTACCCTTTTCAGTACATTGTTATGCTTATGACCGCGCTTTTGACCGACGCACTGTTAAGCTTTATAATGCTGTACAATTACGGCGGCGGACTTGATGAAGATACGATAATGGGTTTTGCGAGAAATGATTTTTATATGTTTATTTTTCTCACAGCCATAATTATCCTTGTTGCGTTTATAATATTAAATATTATTTTGGAACGCTCGGGAAAAGCGGCGTTTTCAAAAATCAGGCATTTCTTTATATTTTCCGCCTGCTACGGTCTGATACTGTTTATTCTCTTTAATTATATCGCTCCGAATATTCCTTACAGCGTCCTTCCCTTTAAGCCGGACTGCGCCATAATCTGCGTAAGGGAATATACAATAACAAAAGAAAAAAACGATTATGATCATGAATATGAAGATGAAAACGAAGAAATATCCCACAGGGAGCAAGAGAGCTATGCCGTTAATGAATCAGCTTATGTAAAGGAGGCGTACTGCGTCGCCGATAAAAAGCTGCTGAAGGAGCTTGTGGATCTGGTTCAGTCAAGAAAAGAACCGGAGGACGATCTGTTTAACTCCTCCCTCTCTCCCTATGGTTATCCCTATGTTAACAGCAAGGAGGACCTGGATTCCGTCAAAAAGTATGACGTGTATTTTCTGAAGGGAAATATCCCCTATATACAGGAGGGAATGTCAATATTCAATTTTGACGATTTTGACTATATATACGGCGGCAAGCGTACCCTGCGCTACTGCTATACCATGAAAAACAACCCCGTTATGGATCGGTTTAAGGAAATAAGGCTTGACACAAAGGGCTTACAGTTAAACACATTTTCATTTACCGTTGTTTTATCTCCCGACGGCGGTAAAATGCCCGAGGCTACACAGGTCAGCGCTTCCGAAATATATCCGCCCTACGGGGACATAACGTGGGAACCCTTCGAAACGCTGCCCGAAACCTCGGCTATAGCCGTTGGAGCTGTGGAAATCACGCCCGTAACCGAATCGCCGCTAAATCTTATCGGCTAAAGCAAAAAGAGATAAACCGAAAAGGAAATATTAAAATTGGAACAGCAAGAATATCTTAAAAACGGTCTGACCTTAAAAGAGGTTGACGAAAGGATAAAAAAGGGGCAGATAAACACCGATTCAAATCCCCCCACAAAAACGGTGGGACAAATTGTCAGAGGAAATATATGCACCTTTTTTAACCTGCTTAATATTATTTTGGGCTTGTTGGTGATTTTTGTAGGCTCGTATAAAAACGCCCTTTTTTTAGGAGTAATATTTTTCAATATTATAATCGGAATTTTTCAGGAGGTAAGAGCAAAGCGGGTCATTGACAGGCTGAGCCTGATTTCCGCCCCCAAAGCCTCGGTTGTGCGGGAGGGGAAGAAGAAGGAAATACCCACCTCGGAAATAGTTTTAGGAGATCTGACGGAGCTGTCGGCGGGAAAGCAGATATGCTCCGACTGCAAGGTTATTGAGGGAGAATGCGAGGTAAACGAGTCGCTTATTACAGGAGAAAGCGACCCCGTTCCAAAGGGCGTCGGCGACGAAATGATGTCGGGCAGCTTTATCGTAAGCGGCAATGTTAAGGCAAGGGTGGTTCGTGTGGGAGCGGATAACTTTGCGGCAAAAATGACGGCGGGGGCAAAGTATTTAAAGAAAAACAACAGCGTAATGCTGAGATCCCTTGATACTATCATAAAGGTAATCGCCGTCTGTATAGTGCCTATGGCAATCGGTCTGTTTCTCAACTCTATCTTTATATCCTCACAGCCCACCGACAGAGCGGTAATAAGCACCGTGGCCGCACTTATCGGAATGATTCCCGAAGGCTTGTACCTGCTGGCGAGCGTGGTTATGGCGGTCAGCACCCTGCGCCTTGCCGCAAAAAAGACCTTGGCGCAGGATATGTACTGTATAGAAACTCTTGCAAGGGTCGATACCCTATGCCTTGACAAAACGGGGACGATCACCGAGGGAAAAATGCAGGTGGAAAACACACGGCCGCTTATCGGGGATTTCCCCATCGATAAGGCAATGACCGCATTTGCGGCGGTTATGAAGGACGATAACCCTACCTTTAACGCCGTTAAGGCGAAGTGGGGAGACGAAAAAAAAGCCGCAGGGATAAATGCCGTAAAAACCATTCCCTTTTCCTCCGCAAAAAAATGGAGCGGAGCGGAATTTGAACAAGGCTCGGTTATTTTCGGCGCTCCCGAATTTATTTTGAAGAGCGATTACGAAAAGATCCGTCCCCAATGCGAAAGGGCGCAGGAGGAGGGATACCGTGTGCTTCTCGCCGCCTATTCGGACATGCCTTTTAAGGATCACGAGCTGCCCGACGGCATTAAGGCTGCGGCTTTGATATACATGGGCGATATTATAAGAAAGGAAGCTCCCGTAACTCTCGCTTATTTTGAGAAGCAGGGCGTTGACATAAAAATAATATCGGGAGACAACCCCGTTACCGTTTCAAAAATTGCGGGAAGAGCAGGAGTTAAAAATGCGGACAGATATGTTGACGCTTCCGCTCTTTCGGAGGACGATATAGAAAACGCCGTAAAGGAATATGCGGTATTCGGCAGAGTGACGCCCTCCCAAAAGCTGCTTATTGTAAAAGCCCTGAAAGCGCAGGGGAAAACCGTGGGAATGACGGGGGACGGAGTAAACGACGTTTTGGCGCTAAAGGAGGCGGACTGCTCCATAGCGATGCAGTCGGGCAGCGACGCCGCAAGGAGCGTATCAAATCTGGTTCTTTTGGACAGCAATTTTGCGTCCATGCCGAAGGTAGTGGCAGAGGGCAGACGGTCGGTAAACAATCTTCAGAGAAGCGGCACACTGTTCCTCACAAAAACCATATACTCCTTTATTTTGGCGTTTATTTTTATGTTTTTGCCAATGCCTTATCCCTTCCGGCCCATACAGCTTACGCTGATAAGCACTATGGCAATAGGAACGCCCAGCTTTTTGCTGGCGTTAGTCCCCAACACCGATATTATAAGGGGCAGCTTTATCAGAAATATTATGAAAAAGGCAATGCCCCAGGGAATAGCCGTTGCGGTATGCTCCATTGCCTCGGTATTGGTGGCGGAATTTACCGATATTTCCATGGACTGTATGTCTACTCTAACCACAATTATTGTGGCGGCGGTAAGCTTTTTCATAGTGTTCAGGCTTATGAAGCCCATGAAGCTTTGGAAAGGTGTTTTGCTGGCTCTTCTTATAGGCGGATTTTCGGGCGCGGCTTTGCTGTTCCCCCGGGTATTCGACTTAAAGCCCCTTGCTCTTAACAGTGCTGTTGCAGCGGCGGTTATTATTGCTGCCGGAATCGGTATTATTATTTTGCTTGAAAGAGCGGCTGACCCTATTCTCGATTTCTTTTACGGGATTTTTGTTAAGCTTAGGAGAGTGATAAGGGGTCTCAGAAAGAAAGTTTTGATGTTGTATAATAAAACTTGACACGATTTTCACAAAGAAGTATAATGCAAGTA
>CANEHP010000111.1 GCA_947427325.1 uncultured Clostridia bacterium
CAAAATTTGCCGAAAAGATGCGTGCCAATTTCTATGAGAACAAGTTCTTATACTATTTCCGACGCTCTCCCTTTTTCCATTGCAGTGCGGTGTTCCGAATTGTGATTCACATCTGTCGACAACACAGAACTGTAATCATTTTGTAATCTTTTCTCTATTGACTTATACAAAAAAAGGTGGTATACTTTCAAAGTATGATAAAATGATGAACTATGGTTTTTTAAGAGGAATGAAAATGAAAGAAGTCATAAAGAATATTATGCTGCCGCTAAAGAATATGGAAGCTTTTTGCAGTAAAATACTTATTGTGATCGCTTTTTTTATACTTTATTCCGTAGCGCTGCCTGTTTATTATATATTCGGCTTAGTGGCTGCCATTGTTGCCTCGGCTATAATAAGTGCGGCAATTTTTTTATTTAAGCTTGACAGATTTTACGGCAGCAATTCTCTTGTTAGCATAGCGCTTTCCATTGTGATTTCTGCGTTTTTATCGCCGAAGCTTCTAAATTTTCTCCATTCGGTATGGGATTATGGCTGCAACTACATTTTGGAGATAATTTGTTACTTTGTATTTATTTTCTTTGCCCTTACGCTTATTTTCGGAATGTTTCTTTATTACGGCGCTTTGGACAAGCCTAATGTAAAAGGTATGGGAAAAATGTGTCTTTGCGGCGGCTCATTACTGTTTATACTGCTTATTTATATTCCCTGCGACACTTATCTAAATAATTTTACCGACTTTAATTTTCCCGTTACGGCGTTTATCTTTATTTTAATAGGAAGGTTTATTCTTTATCTGCTGCCCTTTGCCTATTTAGGCTCGGTTTTAATGGAAAAGGGCTTGTCCGTTCTTTCAAATATCGTCTGCGGCCTGACCTTATGCGTTTTTGCGCAATTTATGTTTATGAATCAGAACCTTGGGCTTGCAACGGGAGAAGGGGAGAATTGGAGCGAGCATTTGGGCTACGGAATTGTTACCCTTGGAGTATGGATCGTTCTGTTGGCTCTGCCCTTTATTTTATCAAGGTACATTAAAAAGCTTGGGCGAAAGCTTGCGTTTGCTATTCCCGCCTTTATTGGCGCAATGCAGGCTGTCGGTTTAATATTCCTGCTTATTGTTTCTGAAAACAATATATTCAGCTACAGAAACGACCTTTTGGACGGCAGGGATCAATATACGGTATCTTCTAAGAAAAATATAGTCACCTTTGTTTTTGACGCGGCGGACAACTGCTATTTTGACAAGCTGCTTGAAACACGGCCCGAGGTTTTTGACGGCTTAGAGGATTTTACGGTATACACAAACACCTGTTCCGTACACGACTACACCTTGGCGTCTATGACCCAGATGCTTACCGGAACGGAAAGCTGCCCTATGTACGATACTGAAAGCTGGCTGAGGAACGCTTGGGAAAGCCAAAAGACAGAGGATTTTTATTCAAGGCTGCATAATGCGGGATATACGGTAAACGGATATATGCGCGCCGAAGTGCCGGTTGGCTTATTGGACGGGAAATTCGATAACAGCAGCTCGGGACTTGAACCTAAAGGCATAGATAAAACGGCTATTGCCGATAATATAATGAATATAGCAAAATACCGTTATATGCCTTATTTGCTTAAACGCTTTTTTAATATTCAGGGAGTGGATTTTAAAGCCTTTGTAAACTATTCTTCGGAATTTAACTATATGGACGAAGATTATATGAGGGACTTAAAGCTGACCAAATCAAACAGCGATAAAAATTTCTTTATTGTTGAGCATTTAAACGGTCCTCACCCTCCCTGCGACGATACTGTGGAGGAAACGGTAAACTGCCTTAATATAGTTAAAGAATATATAAGACAGCTAAAGGAAATGAACCTTTATGACGACGCATTTATAATTGTTACCTCCGACCATGGCAGACATACAAGCAATTTTGCCGAAGCTGCCGCAACACCTATCTTTATGGTAAAGGAAGCGGGTAAAACGCACGAAAAAACGGAGATTACCAATTCGCCGCAGTACCACTCTGATTTTCTTGCCACATATCTTTATGCGGCGGGAATTTACACTGATTCGGATAAGGAGATTTACGGAAACACCGTTTTTGATTTCAAAGAAAACGATCAAAGAGAGCGTATATGGTTTGACCATACATCAGACGATACCAAGCCCAATCCCAACGGCGCAGCCTGCAATGTTTATTACGCTTATAAATATACAGGCGACGCCGATAACTTAAAACAGGTTATAAACGATAAAACGCCATATGAAATAATCGTTAAAGAATAAAACAAAGAATAAAAAAGGAGAACAAAAATGAAAAAAACAAATGCAAAAAAATTTATAAGATTTGGCTTTTATTCCGCAGCTGCTGCAGTTATGCTCACACAAAGCTGCTTTGCGTACATCGACCCCGCCGCTACAAGCTATATAGTGGCTATTGTTTCAGGCGTGGTTGTTGCGGTAGGTACTGCCTTCGGTATTATATTCAACAAGCTTAAAAGAAAGATAAAAAAGAAGGAAGCCCCCGTGGAAGAGCTTACTCAGGATTTTAACCCGGAGGACGGCAAGGGAGAAAATGTGGTAATTACCGCTGATGATTTGTTGGGAGAAGACGAGGAAAAATCGGATAAATAAAGCCTTTGGCTTCTCTTTTTATTTTGGAACATTGACCGCCACCGAGTATTAAATTCTGATTTTTTCCTTAGGAGGTGTCTTTTTGGACGCAGTTATAGATTTTCTTATCGGAATTTTAGGCTGGATTTTATACGGCTGCTATTTTCTGATAAAGAATTACGGACTCAGTATTATTGTTTTTACGCTTATAACTAAGCTTATTTTGTTTCCCGTTTCTCTGCTTACACAAAAAAACTCAATAAAAATGGTTCAGATGCAGCCGCAGCTTAACGCTCTTAAAATCAAATATATTGACGATAAGGACAAATTTACCGACGAGCAGGTTGCACTTTACAAAAAATATAAGTACAATCCCTTTATGGATACAATTCCGCTGTTGATTCAAATTCCCATTATTTTGGGACTTGTGGGAGTTGTATACCGTCCCTTGTCCTATATTATGAACATTGACAGGGGGATTATCTCACAGCTTAAGGACTGGCTGGTAAATACTCTCGGAATAGAAGCGGATAATATGTATCAGCTTGCTATATTTCAGCAGATCCGCGACGGCGCCGCCCCCTCTTCCGTTCCGACGGATATAATAGACAGCATTCGCAGTCTTAATATGAATTTCTGCGGTCTGGACCTGGGACTTACCCCTTCCTTTGGCGGAAATTATGAGCTTCTGCTCATTCCTCTGCTGGCAGGACTCAGCGCATGGCTTTTGTGTTTTGCACAAAACAAAATTAACGTACTGCAAATTGCTCAGAATAATGCTATGAAAATTGCAACCTCTGTGCTTATGATAGCATTTTCCGTTTATTTCTGCTTTTTAGTTCCCGCCGGAGTGGGACTTTACTGGATTTTCGGCAATCTTTTTGCAATCCCTTCCATGATGCTTTGCAACGTGGTTATGCCGCCCAAAAAGTATATTGACTATGACTATCTGCTTAAATCCAAGGAGCAGATGCTTTTAAAGGAAAAAGAACATAAGAAATACTCCAAAAGAGAAAAAGCTGATTACAAGCGGTTTTTTTCTGTGGAAAATATGCAGCTTATGATTTATTCCGAATCCAACGGATTTTATAAATATTATGCGGGTATGATCGATTATATCTGCGAGCATTCCGACATACGGATTCACTATGTAACAAGCGACCCCAGCGATAAGATTTTTGACGACAAAAGAGAGCAGATACACAGCTACTTTGTGTCAAGCGACAAGCTGCTGATACCGCTATTTATGAAGCTTGACTGTGATATGTGCATTATGACAATGCCCGACCTTGAAAAATACCATATTAAGCGTTCAAGAGTCAGAAAAGATATCGAGTATGTTTATGTGGTTCACGGAATAGGCAGCAACGCCCTTACCTTAAGAAAAGGCGCACTTGATTGGTACGATACTATGTTCTGTCCCACCGTTGACGGTGAAAAGGAAGTCAGAGAAATGGAGGAGCTGTATCACACCAAGCCCAAGGTTCTTATTGAAGCGGGCTATATGCTTATTGATGAGATGATAGAAAAGTATGAGAAGATGGAGAAAAAAGAAAACAATCCTCCGAAAATTCTCATAGCCCCCTCATGGCAGCCCGATAATATCATCGATTTATGTGTGGACGAGCTGCTTGAACAGCTGCAAAAGACAAAATATGAAATTATCCTCAGACCTCACCCTCAGGCTGTAAGGCATTCTCCCGAAAAATTTGCGGAAATGCACAAAAAGTATGACGGAACGAACATAGAGGTGCAAACAGACTTTTCCTCCAACAATCCGGTTATGGAGGCTGACGTGCTGATTACCGACTGGTCGGATATCTCCTTCGAGTTTGCCTTTACCACAAAAAGACCCGTGCTGTTTATCAATACGCCTATGAAGATTATGAATCCCGAATATGACAAAATCTCCATAACTCCCATAAATATCTCTTTAAGAAACGTTTTGGGCAAGGCGGTTGAGGTAAAGGAGCTGGATAAGGTAAACGGAATTATCGACGAGTTTATTCAAAACCGTGAAAGCTATCATGATACTATTGAGAATACCTTAAATGAAAGGGTATACAATGTGGGCAAGAGTAAAATTGTTTACGGCAGATATGTAATAAAAAGACTCAGTAAAGCTGCGAGGGCTTAGAGCGTGTTCACATAAAATCAGTATGCAGATTTTCGTGCATAATTTTGTTGCCTGCAAGGCAAAATTTTGCAGGAATATCGTCATATTTCAAAAAATTTTAACGAAGCAGGCGGCAAAATTTGCCGAAAAGATGTATGCTGAGCTTTATGTGAATACGCTCTGATAAAATACCGCACAGGAGAAGGCTTGTGCGGTATTTAAATGACGATTTGGAATTTAGGTGAATAAAGTGAATAAAGCGAATAAAGTTAATAAAGCGAATAAAGACAAAACAATTTATAAAAGAGCATTAAAATTAGCCGTCCCCATTATGATACAAAACGGAATAACCAATATGGTGGGGCTTATAGACAACATAATGGTGGGAAGCTTGGGCAGCGAGTCTATAACCGCCGTTTCCATAGTGACACAGCTTATATTTGTGTTTAACTTAGCGATTTTCGGAGGCTTTTCGGGACCCGGAATATACGGTGCGCAATACTACGGAAAAGGAGATACAGAGGGCTTTCGCAATACGGTACGCATAAAGCATTGGATAGGTCTGACGGTTCTTATAGGCAGTATCTTTATTTTTATCTTTGGAGGAGAATTTTTAATCGGACTGTATCTGAAAGGCGAAAGTGAAGATGTAGACCCTGTGGTTACCATGCGGCTGGCAAAGGAATATATGTCCGTAATGCTTTGGGGGCTGCCTTTTTTTGTGGCAGGACAGATTTTTACCAGCAGCCTACGTGAAACAGGGAACAGCGTTAAGCCTATGGTATCGGGAATTGTGTCCGTTTCTGTGGATATTCTTTTCAACTATCTGCTTATCTACGGAAATTTCGGTTTTCCCCGCTTAGAGGTAAAGGGTGCTGCTGTTGCCACGGTAATTGCCCTAATAACAGAAGCCCTTACAATAATTATTTGGTCGTTTGCCACCAAGAAAAAGCATACCTTTTTGCAGGGTCTGTACCGCACTCTGCTTTTAAAAGGGGCAGTTGCCTGGAAGCTGCTGAAAAAGAGTATTCCCATCTTCTTTAACGAGCTTTTGTGGGCGGCGGGACTTGCGGTTCTCACACAATGCTATTCTATGAGAGGACTTGACATTGTGGCGGGAATAAATATTTCCAATGCGCTGTGCAATCTTTTTAACGTAGTGTTTGTTGCGTTGGGAAATGCAGTGGGCATATTGACGGGTCAGACCTTAGGCGCTTCAAAATACGAGCAGGCAAAAAAGGACTCCTTCAGACTTGTCCGGTTCACAGCCGTAATCTGCGTGATTTTGGCGGCGGGACTTATATCAATTTCCCGCCTGTTTCCCTCATTCTACAATACAACGGACGTTATTAAGGACTATGCCGGTGATTTTATTATAATTACCGCTTTGTTCTTTCCGGTGCAGGGTATATTAAATTCATTGTATTTTACGCTCAGATCGGGAGGAAAGACCTTTGTAACGTTTTTGTTTGACAGCGTATATTCATGGGCTTTGCCTGTTCCCTGTGCATTTTTGTTGTGCAAATTTACGGCCGTTCCCATCTTGGCGGTATATGCGGTTATTCAAGCCGCCGACTTGATTAAGGTGGTGATCGGTTCGATACTTATACGCAGGGGAGTCTGGATAAGCAATTTGGCGGAGGAGGAAAAGGACTTGGCGAGGGGTAATGCCTCTTAAAAAATTATTACCTTGCGTTACATAAAGCTTGCCTTGCCGCATCTATTTTATTGACAAAGCAGCATTTCGGCTTCCTCACTGCTTAAGGATGGGTTTAAAGCGGCGTTTATTCCCATAGAAATAATCTCTCCATAGCTGTTTACAACCGCATCTATATTGCGCGGCGTTACCATAAGAGGCTCTTTTACATTATCAAGAATATTGTCAAGATCAATTACGGTAGGAACGCCTATGGAAATTACCTTCGTTTCCATATTGCATTTATTTATAGCTGTACGGTTTCCCCCGACCCCGCTGCCGGGACTTATTCCCGTATCGGTAATTTGAATAGTCGCTGCCAATCTGGAAAGATCGCTGCACGCAAGACTGTCTATTACTATTATTGCGGCAGGCAGCAGAGATTTTGAAATGCTGTGCAGATATTCGGAGCTTTCTATGCCTGTTTGTCCCATCACTCCCATTTCCAATACTGCCACAGGTCTTAGCCCCAGCTCTTTAAACTCCCTTGTATCGGATAAATGAGCGGTGGCGGGGATTCTGCGCACTGTCTTTGCTCCCAGGCTGTCGGGTGTTATCCATTCGTTGCCAAGTCCTGCAACCAATACCATTTCCCAAGACATCACAGGCTTTAGCAGCTGATTAATATAATTGGCAAGCGCAATACTGACCGCCCCCTTATTTTCGTTATTGGGTTCATTTTCACAATGAATGGTAATATATTTTCCTGCGGGCTTTCCTATCAGCTTTTCGCCTTGCCTTCCTATGGTGACGCAAGTCGCTTTAATTCCGTTTTGAAACTCCTCCGTCATTTTTATATCCTTATCGCTTAATGCCTCTCCAAACTCTACCGCTAAATCTGTTCTCTTCATTTTACACCTCTTGATTTTTGTGAATGTATACAATAAATCTATTTATATTAGTGATTTTTTATCTTCTTTGTTAAATTATACTAATATTTTGAAAAAATTAAAAAAAAAATGGATTTT
>CANEHP010000112.1 GCA_947427325.1 uncultured Clostridia bacterium
TAATAGTTATCCTTGCCGAATATATCACGGTAATCCAAGGCAGCTTGTTTTGCTCCTTGATAATTATCCTGTAAAAGACACCTTGAAACCTCTCCCGACAGGCAGGCGGAAAGGCAGATAAGTCCTTCGTGATATTTTTTCAGCGTCTCCCTGTCGCAGCGGGGTTTATTGTAAAATCCGTTTACACTTGCGTCTGATACAAGCTTAACTAAATTCTGATAGCCCGTGTTATTTTCACAAAGTAAAATAAGGTGATAGGGCGAGGAATCTATTTTAGCTTCCTTATCAAATCTGGAACGGGGCGCAACATACACCTCACAGCCGATAATAGGCTTAATTCCGTTTTCTTTCATTATTTTGTAAAATTCTATACAACCGTACATTACGCCATGATCTGTAATTGCACAGGCTGTTTGTCCAAGCTCTTTAAGCCTGTTCGCCAGTTCTTTAAGACGGCAGGCTCCGTCTAAAAGGCTGTACTCGGTATGAACATGAAGATGGACAAAATCTTTCACTTTTTCTCACCTCCTTCTGATACACATACATCGCCACGATATTTAGAAGCAATGCGCACAAAACTAACTATATATAGTGGCAGCGCTTAAAAATTTGCGTATTACTCATCTCTATGTAATTAGTATAACGTCTGCCGATTTCCGTCCTCTTTTAAGCAAAAGGCAGAAGGATTTTTGATCACAGCTTTGATTTCTTCAGTTCTTCGGCAATTTCCATAATTTTCTTGATCCTGTGATAAACTCCGCTTCTGCTGATAGGCGGATTCAATATTTTTCCTATATCGCTTAATGAAAGGTCTATATTATCTCTGCGGATTTCGGCAATGCTTCGCAAATCCTCGGTTAAAAAGCCAAGACCCCTTTCACATTCAATAATTTTAATTGCAGCGGCCTGCTTTCTTCCGGCTTCAATCGTTTTGTCTATATTTGCGGTTTCACAATTCACCGCCCTGTTGACATTGTTGCGGACATCTTTGTAAATTTTGGCGTTCATTACCTCCATAGAGCTTATCATTGCCCCTATGTAGGTAAGTATGTCTGCTATGGATTCGCTGTCTTTGCTGTAAAGAATGTATTTATTCTTGCGGCAGCCGGACTTTATATTCATTCCGCTTTCGGTAATTATTTTGGATATTTCCCGGCTTCTTTCCCTGTCGCCCACAGAAAATTCAAGATGGTAGGATTTATTCGGATCGGTAACAACACCACAGGCTAAAAATGCTCCTCTTAAAAAAATACCCGTATTTTCATCTCTTCCGTCTAAATATTTGCTGTCAATAGCCGTATTTTGTATTTTTGAACAATAGTCTCCGAAATTAAAAAGAAAGCCGTTACGACCACGCCTGTTGACAGCGGTAATGACGGTTTTAGCTCCTGAAATGTTTTTTATAAAATTTTTTATACTTTCACTTTCGGTGAAAAACTCATTATTCTTTAAGCAATAACAAAATCCATAAAACAAGATTTTTTCTTGCTTTCGGGATAATTCTTCACCGCAAAGCTCTTTTTTCACTTCAAGCGTAAATGACATAATATTTTACCCTAATTTTTTCTTTTTACAATATCCCTGTGCAAAACTCTGACCTTATAGCCGTTTTTCTCCAAATGCTTGTACAAAAGTTGTGTATAAGTTACGCTGCGATGTCTTCCGCCCGTGCAGCCTATAGCTATATTCAGCTGACTTTTTCCTTCGGCAATATATTGGGGCAGCAGAAAGTCAATCATTTCAAACATTTTCTTCCGCATTTCAACGGAAACTTCATGGCTCATTACAAAATCCTGCACACATTGATCAAGTCCTGTATATTCTCTTAATTCGGGAACATGATACGGGTTCGGCATACATCTCACATCAAAAACCAAATCCGCCTCCGCAGGTATTCCGTGCATAAACCCAAAGCTGATACAGCTGATAAGAATCGTATCGGAAACATTTTCGACAAAAAGGTTGCGAACAGCTTCTCTTAGATTGTTGGTGGTCATATGAGTGGTGTCTATAAAATAATCTGCCGACATTCTTATTGGCGTCAATATGTCATACTCTGCGTCAATAGCTTTATCTATGTCCCCTCCCGCCACATCGAGCAAGGGGTGCTTCCTTCTGGTTTCCTTGTATCTTCTTTTTATTTCATCATGCTCTGTGCTGACAAAAAGAATTTTTAAGTCAATTCCGCTTTCTCTGAGCTGTTTTACATTATCCTGCAAATCGAGAAAGAGAGAACCTCCCCGTATGTCCGTAACAATAGCTATTTTATCAATATTTGCATATTCCTTGCACATTTCCGCAAACTTAGGGATAAGCTGAGGCGGCATATTATCTATACAGAAAAAGCCTGCGTCCTCTAAAACATTGACAGTTTGGGATTTTCCCGAACCCGATTGTCCTGTGATAATTACAAATTCCAAAGCTTACACTTCCCTTCTTTGCTAAAAATGTTAATCAGCGCAATAAGTTTATTCCCAAATAATCACTTCGCACTCCAAATCTACTCCCGAGGTTTCCTTCACCTTAAGCTTAACCGCTTCTATAACAGAAACAACATCATTAAAATCGGCGTTTGACTTATTGACTACAAATCCGCAATGCTTTTCGCTTACCTGCGCTCCGCCTGCTGTAAATCCCTTCATTCCCGCCTTTTCTATAAGCCTGCCTGCAAAATCTCCTTCCGGCCGCTTAAACGTACTTCCTGCACTGGGATATTCCAAGGGCTGCTTTTCTTTGCGCTTATTCATAAACTCCTGCATTTTTTCCGTTATAGCCTTTTTATCCCCTTTTTGCAGCTTTAATGTTACATCGGTTATTACATAAGGCTTTCCGCTAAAAAAACTGTGACGGTAGGATAATTCCATCTGATCTTTTTCCAAATGATGCAATCTGCCTTGCTCATCAGCATATGTGCAGGATTTAATAATATCCTTCATCTCTCCGCCGTAAGCGCCTGCGTTCATATATACTGCGCCTCCTGTGCTTCCGGGGATACCGTAAGCAAATTCAAGACCACTCAGCTCCATTTTTGCGGCTTCGCTGCAAAGAGAAATCAGAGGCATTCCGGATTGACAAATAATTTCATCATCTTGAAAATCAACTTTTCCCATAGAGGAAGAAATAAGTATAACAGGACAATTTATCCCCTTGTCGGATATTAACAGGTTGCTTCCCTTTCCCATAATCCTATACGAATCATTATTCTTTGCAAATTCCGCCATCAGCTCACAAAGGCAGTCCACCGAATTGGGTTTTATCAGCAAGGGGCAGCTTCCTCCGATTTTAAAGCTTGTATACTGCGACAAAGCTTGATTTTCCTTATAATCTGTTTTATATTTAATGCAAATCGACTTATAATTATTGTAATTCAAACTTTGCCTCCTATAAGTTTTTTAAAGCAATACTGCCTGCGTATAACCGTAAGGATATATTTGAGCAGTGCCGCTTTAATTAAGAGTGTTTATGCAAACGGCATAAGAACGCCGCTCCGATAATTCCCGCTCCGTTTCCCAATTTACAGATACCAAGCTTAGGCAAAAGACTTTCATCTATACAGTAGCAATCATGGGCAATTATTTCTCTCAGCGGTTTTATAAGATTATCTCCCTCCTTGCACATGCCTCCGCCTATAAGAAGAATTTCAGGCTGAAAAATATTCACCATATTTGTAAGACCACAGCCCAAATATTCAATATATTCCCTGATAACCCGCTTTGCAGCGGCGTCGTCTGCTCTCATACCGTCAAAAGCTGTTTTGCCGTCAACTTTATCCAATGAACCTGCAATCTCCCACATTTTACTGTCCATGTTCTCATTCATAGCATTTTTGGTGGCGGCAATAAGTGCCGTTGCGCTTGAATATGCTTCGAAGCAGCCCTTTCTGCCGCAGGTGCATGCTCTTCCGTTATACTCAATCACCGTATGACCCAATTCTGCACCGCAGAAATTAAAGCCTGTGTAAATTTTGCCGTCGATTATAACGCCGCCGCCCACGCCTGTGCCGAGAGTGATTACCACCACATTTTGATACCCTTTGCCGCCTCCTGCCAGATATTCACCGTAAGCAGCCGCATTTGCATCATTTTCTACATAAATTTCCTTGCCTAACTTTGCTTTTAGCATACTGCCCAAATGAGTGTTTCTAAAACCCAAATTGTTACTGTAAAGCACCTCTCCCGTTTCTCTGTTGGCTGATCCCGGAGTCCCTATTCCTATGGAATTTATATCATCAAGTGTGATTCCCGCTTTTTCTAAAGCTATATTGGCAGCTTCGCATATCCCGTCGGTTATTTCCTCCACAGGTCTTGGAAGATTTGTTTTTAACGACGCATCGGCAACGATTTCATAATTTTCGTTAACTATCCCCACCTTTATATTTGTTCCGCCTAAATCTATGCCTATATTAAACATTATATTTTTCTCCTGAAATTTTATGATTCATTCTTAAGACGACGCCACTCAATGATTATTGTTTCATTACACAGTCAAATTTTTAATTAAGTAATATCGGTTATATTATCATCACTGTCCATATTAAGTCCTAACTTATCCAAAAGATCCTGAGCAGCGTTATATCCCATTTTCTTTTGACGGTTGTTCATAGCGGCAACCTCAAGAATAACCGCAAGGTTACGGCCGGGTTTAACAGGCAGTGTAAGATAAGGCACCTTAACGCCGAGAATAGACATATAGTTGTTGTCAACGCCCATACGGTCGTACACCTTTTCAGGATTCCATATTTCCATTTCAACTACCATATCAATTTTTTCGGTAACTTTAACTGCGCCTACACCAAAAAGCTTCCGTGCATTGATAATGCCAATGCCTCTCAGCTCCAAAAAGTGACGGATATTATCGGGAGAGCTTCCAACAAGAGTGATATTTGAAGTACGGCGAATTTCAACAGCATCGTCGGCGACAAGTCGATGTCCTCTTTTAACAAGCTCTATTGCGGTTTCACTTTTACCTACGCCGCTGTCGCCGAGAATTAATACGCCTTCGCCGTATATTTCAATAAGTACTCCATGGCGGGTTATTCTGGGAGCAAGACGCAGATTTAAAAAAGCAATTAAAGCTGCCATAAATTCAGAGGTACTTTGTGAGCTTCTTAAAACGGGTACTTCGTTTTCTTTAGCTAAGCTCTCAATTTCGGGAAAAAGCTCCAGGCTTCTTGATACAATAAAAGCAGGAGGCTTTTGGGAGAAAAGATTTGCAAAAGCCGCAATTCTCTTTTCCTCGCTTAACTGCTCCATATATGCAAATTCCGCTTTTCCGGCTATTTGAATGCGCGTGCTGTCAAAATACTCATAGAACCCTGCTAATTGCAATCCCGGACGATTTACATCATTGTTTTTAATTTTAATGTTTTTGGGATCACAGGGACAATAAATGGTTTCAAGAGAATATTCATTTATAATATCCGACAGTAGTACATAATATTCCTTTTGCATTTGGTTAGTTCCTTTCAAAATAAGCTGAATGTTTTTACAGAACAGTCTTGCGGTGCTGCCTTATACTATTTCTTAATCAAGCTGCAGATAAATTTGCTAAATTGTCTGTAAGCTGTAGAATTAGTATTAGTCGGTGCTGTTCATATAGTCCTGCTGCTCCTTTGTAAGCCTGTCAATTTCAATTCCCCAGAATTTCAGCTTTCTTTCGGCAACCTCGTTATCTATTTCCTTAGGCACGTTTATTACCATACTGTCAAGCTTTCCCTTGTGCTTAACAATGTATAGTGCAGATAAAAGCTGTATTGCAAAACTCATGTCCATTATTTCCGCAGGGTGTCCGTCGCCCGCTGCCAAGTTAACAAGTCTGCCTTCCGCAATTACATTTATTCTTCTGCCGTCCTCTAAGGTGTAGCACATAATGTTGTTTCTTGCAAGATGGCTCTCCTTGGCGATCTTTTTAAGGCATGCCACATCTACCTCAACATCAAAATGTCCTGCATTACAGCAAATAACGCCATCCTTCATTACCTTGAAGCTGTCTTCGCAGATAACCTGATTGCAGCCCGTTACCGTTATAAAGAAATCTCCTATTTTAGCCGCCTCGGTCATCTTCATTACCTTAAAACCGTCCATAACCGCTTCCATAGCCTTAATGGGATCTATTTCCGTAACAATGACCGAAGCGCCCAAGCCCTTTGCTCTCATTGCAACACCCTTGCCGCACCAGCCATAGCCTGCCACAACAACATTCTTTCCCGCTACGATCAGATTAGTGGTACGGTTAATTCCGTCCCAGACGGATTGACCTGTTCCGTAACGGTTATCAAATAAGTGCTTGCAGTCCGCATCATTTACAAACACCATGGGAAATTTAAGCTTTCCGGCATTATTCATAGCTTTAAGGCGATGTATTCCCGTAGTGGTTTCCTCGCAGCCGCCGAGAACATTATCTATAAGATGGGGATATTCGGTGTGTATCAAATGAACCAAATCTCCGCCGTCGTCAATAATTATGTTAGGTTCCGCCTTAATAACGGAAGAAATATGACGATGATACTCTTCCTCGGTTGAATCATACCATGCAAAAACATTTAATCCGTCATGAACAAGCGCAGCAGCCACATCATCCTGAGTTGAGAGAGGGTTGCTGCCGGTGACATACATTTCAGCTCCGCCTGCGGCAAAAACCTTGCATAAATAAGCGGTCTTAGCTTCCAAATGTACGGAAAGAGCAACCTTTAAACCCGTAAACGGTTTTGTCTGAACAAATTCCTCTTCAACGCTTCTGAGTAAGGGCATATTATTTTTTACCCACTGAATTTTTCTTGCTCCGCTTTCCCAAAGGTTAATATCTCTTATTTCGCTTTTCATAAACAAATTCCTTCCTTGATAATTTTATACTGTTCTTTAATCGAAATGCAGACAAAGTCTAAAATTCGATTCCGTGGCGTTATAGCGCAACGGGGCGGCAATGCCGCAAAAGAAGTACGTTCAATACTAATCTCTCTAAAATCTTTGATTTCGGCAGTAGCCTTTCAAGGCGGCATCAAACAATAGACTTGTCTGTTGCTTGATTAGATATTAGTATTATAAGAGCGATACATTTCACTGTTAAGTTCATTTTACCACATATTGTGTTAAAGTTCAAGAGAATTGAAATATATTTTAGGCAGTGGGAACAATTATAATAATGTCACAAAAAATATGCCGGAAATTTATTTATAATAGGTTTTATTCTCTATTGAAAATGAACTTATAATGATATATAATAAAAAAATAATAAATGCTTACAGTAATATAGTATTTTTATTGAAACGAGGTAAATGTCATAATGATAGCCCTTATAACAGGAGCAA
>CANEHP010000113.1 GCA_947427325.1 uncultured Clostridia bacterium
AAGGGTTGGAGAATTTCGCAAGCGAAATTCTCTGGACGGAAACTTTATTAAACTCTTTTTTTACAGCCCCGCTTTTTGAAATTCGAGCTTTCAGAGCAGTTGTGCTGAAATGTACCCGCATTTAGAAAAGCTGTGCTGAAATATACCCGATTTCGGAAAACAGAAACAAAACCGCCGACTGTTACTGAATAATTTGCCGCAGCATTTTAAAAATACGTAAATTTTATAAATCCAGCCGATTAAAATCCTCTTCCACCGTAATTTTAACTCCCGACTGCTCCCCCTCCACAATTTTTACCTTTTTCCCCGCCCTGAAAAACATTCCGCACACATCGGTGGCAGACTCCCTTTCCTCTTGGGAAATTGCGCTCCACACCTCTATAAATAATCCCAGCCTAAAGCATTGTGGGGTTTGAGCCAAAAACATTTCGCTTCTGGGCGGCGCAGCATAAATAAACCCGTCTCTGCACTGCAAAACCGTATCGGTGGCGGGAAGAGCGGCGCCGCTTGCTCCATGCCGCTCCGCCGCCATTGCGCAGCTTATAAAGGTTTTTGCCGAAACAAGAGGTCGGGCGGCGTCATGGGTTATCATTATATCGTCACAGCTGCCCCGGCTCAAAGCTTTTTTCGCCATAGCCGCCACCGTTTGACTGCGGCTTGCTCCGCCCTGCATAACTTCAACTCTGCTGTCTGAAAAAAGCTCCTTGCAGTAATCCGTATAATCGGGAGAAACCGCCACGAAAATTTTTTCTATCTGCGGACATTTCAGCATTTCCTCAACGGAATACGCTATTACGGGCTTTCCCTTTAACAAAACAAACTGCTTTGGCGTATCTCCTCCGAACCTTGTGCCTTTTCCCGCCGCACAGATCCCTCCAAAATACATAACCGCTCACTTCCTTTTATTTTAGGCAAGACCGCACACAAAAACGTTAGGCGGTCATGTGCATTGAAATTAGCCGCAGTATATTTCTTCCAATCTCAAGGCGAAATGCACTGCGGCTCTGAAATCCCATGTAATCCTATGTAATTATGATCCGCCGATCAAAGTGAGTCCCCTTATTTCTCATCGTTTGCGCAGGTTCTGAAGGGCGCAAGAGGCAAACCGTTAATGCCGAAAATATTCACATTGCCGTAATTTGTCCAGCAGTACCTTGCATAAAGCGGCTCGGCTACCTCAGAGGAGGACAGAGTAATAACACGGCCCTCTATCTTAACGCAGGCGGGCTTAAACTCCTTATCCGCTCCCGCTATTTCAAAGCCAAGGGACCGGTCTGCGCCCACATTCTCCTTGGCAGCAGCGTCCTCCTGCACCTTAAAGCCGAGACAATGCTCAAAATGCAGCTCCAATTCTCCCTCTTTAACCATACATTCCCTGTACATGGGGCTGAATGCGGTATGCTCTAAATTCTTAAAGCCGTAAACGCCGTACAGCGCCTGAAGAGCAAGACGGTGACCCACAGGCTCTTTAGCTCTCGGGTGAATTTCGTTAAACTCTCCCACATCAAGGGCGACGGCAATTCCCGTATTCCTTACCGTCTGATACGTCTTCATCTGCGCCTCTCGGATAAGACACCAGTGCTTATGGTCGGCGTCTGCCTTGTAACGGTGCATGGGCAGCTGCACAAACAGGAAAGGAAGCTCATTATCTCCCCAATCCTCTCTCCAGAGCTGAATAAGCCTTGTAAACAGCTTGTAGTAGGTTTTGGGGCGATGATCGTCGCTTTCGCCCTGATAGTATATAAATCCCCTTAAGGTATAGGGACATACTCTTTTTATCATAGAATGATAAAGAGCGGACGCCGACATAGGATTATAGTGATTGCAGGGACCGGGATAGAGATTTTTTCCGCAGCATTCCTGAACCTGGTCCCAAGTGCCGTCGGGATGCTCTGCATAAAAAATTTGGCTTTTCCGATTCCATTCCTCGCTGTAGCTGCAATAGTCCAGCCAGTCCTTTTCCATTTCCTCTTCGGTTTTTCCAGCCGACTGCTTTTCCACGTCCAAAAGATATTCGTTGGTGTCCCTGTCGGCTTCAAGACTTTCCCTGCTCATCCAATAGGATGCGGAAGTGCCGCCCCAATTACAGCCGATTACTCCTACCGTTACTCCTAATTTTTCAGCTAACTCCTTTGCGAAGAAATAGCCCACCGCCGACCAGCATCTTGCGCTTTCGCTGTCAAATTCGGCCCAGCAGGTATTATTTTCCCACTCAAAAAAGTCCTTATCCGTAATATTCTTTTTGGGAGTGTAGTAAAATCTTACTCCGGGATTTTTATCCCTTGTCAGTACGTCCTTTTCCTTGCAGCTTTGCAGCTCCCATTCCATATTGGACTGTCCCCCTGCAAGCCAAACCTCGCCGTAAGCCACATTGTCAAAGGTCTTTTCCTCCCCGCCGCAGGCAGCTGTAAGAGTATAGCCTGTTCCCGCACAGTGAGGGGGCAGCTGTACCGACCACCTTCCGTCCCTGACACGACCCACGCCTTTTTTGCCGTCGGCCGAAACGGTTACCAATGCGCCGTCCTCTCCCGTACCGAAAACCGAAACGGGTTTTTCGCACTGTAATACCATATTATTGCTGAATATTGAAGCTACCTTAAATTGTGACATTTTTTGTCCTTCCTTAACGTTAAGAACTTGTTCTCATAGGAATGGTGCGCAGATTTTCGAGCAAATTTTGTCGAGGACAAGGAAAAATTCCGCAGGAATACTCGTGTATTTCAAGGAATTTTGACGCAGTCATCGGCAAAATTTGCCGAAAAGATGCGTGCCAATTTCTATGAGAACAAGTTCTAATTCTTTTCCTCAAGACCCCGCTCATATCCGCACTCTTCGTCGGCACAGTAAATCTTTCCGTTTTTGCCCTTCTTTTTAAAGAGCGTTTTTCCGCATTTGGGGCATTTTTCGGGGATGGGGGTGTCCCAAGTCATATAGTTGCAGTCCTTGTAATTTTCACAGCCGAAAAAGGGCTTTCCCTTTTTGGACTTTTTAGCAAGCATTCTTCCGCCGCATTTGGGGCAAAAGCCCCCTGTTTCGTTTACGATCCGCTTTGTGTTTTTACATTCGGGGAAGCCCGAGCAGCCCAAAAACTTTCCGTAAGGTCCTATTTTTATTACCATAGGCTTGCCGCAAAGCTCACAAACCTGATCGGTAGGCTCGTCGGGAACTTTGACCCGCTTGCCGTCCATATCCTTTTCCGCCTGTTCAAGAGTTTTTGCAAAATCAGAGTAGAAATCGCTTAAGACTTCCACCCACGCTTCCTTGCCCTCCTCGACCTTATCTAAGCTTCCTTCCATCTTGGCGGTAAATTTTACATCGACTATATGCCTAAAATGATCCTCCAAAACCTCGGTAATGGTGTCTCCCAGGGGGGTGGGCTTAAGCTGCTTCTGTTCAAACTCCACATAGTGCCTGTCAAGAATGGTGGAGATGGTAGTCGCATAGGTGGAGGGTCTGCCTATGCCGTTTTCCTCCATAGCCTTGATAAGACTTGCTTCGTTATATCTTGGGGGCGGCTGAGTGAAATGCTGATTTCCCGTTATCTCTTCGGCCTTAAGCACCTCGCCCTCCGTTAATTTGGGCAGCACGCC
Organism: uncultured Clostridia bacterium; assembly: GCA_947427325.1. Classification (GTDB taxonomy): domain Bacteria; phylum Bacillota; class Clostridia; order Oscillospirales; family Ruminococcaceae; genus Ruminiclostridium_E. The sequence continues at coordinate 3,591 of CANEHP010000113.1, forward strand.
GCCGTTTTCCTCATCATTATCGGAGGCTTCGGTATAAAGCTTTGTAAAGCCGTCGAATTTTACCGTGTAGCCGTTGGTCTTAAAAGCGCAATTTCCCGCCATAACGGTTACTGCCACGGTGTTAAGCTGTGCGTTTGCCATCTGACTTGCAATAAATCTTTCCCATATAAGCTTGTAGAGCTTATATTGGTCGGAAGAAAGGCTGGACTTTATCTTTTGGGGAACAAGCTCTATTGTTGAAGGGCGTATTGCTTCGTGAGCGTCCTGGGCATTGCTTTTACTCTTATAGACCTTCGGCTTTTCGGGAAGATATTCCTGCCCGTAGGTATCCTTTATAAGTGTTGCGGCAGCTGTTTTCGCCTCATCGGAAATGCGCAGGCTGTCTGTTCTCATATAGGTGATAAGACCCACTGCGCCCTGTCCCTCGATCTCAACGCCCTCGTACAGCTCCTGAGCGGTTTTCATGGTGCGTCGGGAATTAAAGCCCAAACGGCGGTTAGCCTCCTGCTGCAATGTAGAAGTGGTAAAAGGCGGAGCGGGCTGCTTTTTTCTGGTGGATTTTTTTATGCTGTCTACCTTAAACTCTTTATCTTCAAGATATTTTAAAAGTCTGTCCGTTTCCTCCTTGTTGTTCAGCTCGGCTTTCTGTCCGTCAATTTCGGCAAGCTTTATGGGAAAGGGCTTTTTGCTGTTCTGTGAAGCCGCCTTGCCTTCGACCGTCCAATACTCCTTGGGATCAAAGGCTTTTATCTCCTTTTCACGGTCTACAATAAGCTTTACCACCACCGACTGAACTCTGCCTGCCGAAAGTCCCCTTCTTACCTTTTTCCAAAGGAAGGGACTCAGCTTATAGCCCACTATGCGGTCAAGTATTCTTCTTGCCTGCTGAGCGTTGATAAGATCGCTGTCAAGGCTTCTGGGGTTTTCCATACCGGTCTTAACGCCGCTTTTTGTTATTTCCGAAAAGGTAACGCGAATAGGATGACTTCCGTCAAGCCCGAGCACCTCCGCCAAATGCCATGAGATCGCCTCGCCCTCTCTGTCGGGGTCGGTTGCAAGGTAAACTGCATCGGATTTTTTTACATAGCCCTTAAGCTCCTTTATCAGCGCTGTTTTATCCTTTTTATTTTCATATACCGGCTCAAAGTTATGTTCTATATCAACGCCTAATTTTGATTTGGGAAGATCTCTTATATGACCTACGCATGCCACTACTTTGTATTTATTTCCCAAATATTTCTGAACGGTTTTCGCTTTGGAGGGAGACTCCAAAATTACTAAATCTGACAAGGTTTTTCCTCCTAAATATATACCTGTTAAACGGAACGGCGCACCGAATTTACGAAAAATCACAGAGCGCATACTCTTTCCGATTTCAGGATTTGTTCTCAACAGAGAGCTTTATCCCTAAGAACTTGTTATCATAGGAATGGTGCGCAGATTTTCGAGCAATTTTTGTCGAGGACATTTTGTCGAGGACAAGGAAAATTTCCGCAAGAATACTCGTGTATTTCAAGGAATTTTGACGCAGTCATCGGCAAAATTTGCCGAAAAGATGCGTGCCAATTTCTATGAGAACAAGTTCTAAGCAAAATTCGAGATAACCGCCAGCCGATTAAAGCGGTTTAAAGCGGCGCTTATCGATTACTTGACTGTCCTTTGCCAACCTCCCAGCAAATAACCGCCGCTGCGGCTGCCGCATTCAGCGATTCCGCATTTTTAATGGGAATATAAAGCTTTTTGCACTCGGCGGCTATTTTGGCGGCGACTCCATGTCCCTCGTTTCCGATTATCACGGCTGTTTTTTGAGGGAAATCAAATGCGCCTAATTTTTGCGCTGTTTCGTCTAACATCGCCGCATATACGGCAAAGCCTTTTTCCTTTGCCCTGTCTATTATATCTAAAAGAGAAATCTGCAAAAAGGGCAAACGAAAAACGCTTCCCATTGAGGCTCTAAGGGTTTTCGGCGACCAGGGATCGGCGCAGCCGTCACCCAAAACCGCAGCCTTTATGCCTAAGGCTTCGGCGGTTCTTATCATAGTGCCCAGGTTGCCGGAATCCTGAACGCAGTCTAACATTAAAATTTTTTCATTTGATAATATTTTATCAAGATTTTCGGATTTGTCAAGGATTTTTCCTGCAATAAATATTCCCTGAGGAGATTTTTGTTCGCTTATGCTTTGATAAACCTCCTTTGTAACGATGTAAATCGGGCAGATATTTTCCAAAAGCTTTGCCGCTTCGGGAAATTTTTCCTGCGCTTCAAGACTTATAACGGCGTATTCTATCTCTATTCCCGCCTTAACGGCTTCTTCTGCCAGCTTAAAGCCCTCGGCGGCAAACAGGCCTTCCCTGTCCCTTATCTTTTTTTCCGACAGCAGCCGTCTGCTTTTTGCCGCCGCTTCGTTTTTCCTTGAAGTTATTATCATTTGACAACTCCCTAATAATATGATATCCTTATCTTGTATATACCGTAATTATGTATAATCAAAAGCAATGTTTCGGCCGCCTCCTTTAGGCGGCGGAAATCTCGGGGGACTGTGCCGTGGAATTTTGCGGAATTTTTCGAAAATTCCGCAGGTCCTCCGTCATTTAAATATTGGAGGAGCTTATGGGATTTTCCGAGCTTGAATTTTTAAAAGAGGATTTGGGGCTTGACTGGGACAGCGACAAGCTTTGTCTTTACGGCTCTGTTTCAGACTACCCCGTTTTTGTGACCGATGATTTTCAAAAAAGGGAGTATATTGTTACCGCCTTTTATAAGGTTCGCACCGATGCGGAGGATTCCTTTAAAAGCGCCGTCACTCTTTTGCTTAGGGATATGCCGAAAAACTGCGTTATAGGAAGAACCGACGAAGTAAGATATACCTCGCTGAGGTTTAACGCTTCTTTGCTGTATCAGGATAACTCGGTATATCTTGTTCGGTTTGTTAAAGAATTATGCTTACTGGCAGACAAAATGGATTTGGTTCCCGTCATTCCCGACGAAAAGGAAAGAGCAGCCCTTGCTTCCCCGAAAAGCGTAAATGCCGCAAAGGCGGAAAAGCCTGTTAAAAGGTCAAAAGACGCTGTTTTAAAAGGGTGCGACAAGCACAGTATTCTGGGACTTTTCGGTGCGGCGGCGGGCGGCGCTGCAATGACGGTTATTTTTGCCATTGTTACCGCAATAAATCCCTCCAATACGGGAGCGATGATTGCAAGCTGGGCGGCGGGCGCTTTAATTGCCGCCGTTGTTTTGGCGGACTATTGGTTTCTTGCCAAAAAAATCGACATTTTCGGTTCGATAGCCTGCTCGCTTATTACCGCCCTTTGCTGCTTTATAACTGCGGATATTGGCACTTTAAGGGGACTTTGTCTTGCTATGCGCAGATTGGATTCCTCTGTTACCGTAAATCAGACTATGGAAAACTGGTCCTATTATCAAATTTTTTTCCCCGAAGCCACCGACAGATTTCCTTTTATGCTGCTGCAAAATTACTTTTCCGCAATTATAGCCTCGATAATCTTTTTTACCCTTTATTTCCGCAGTCACCAGGGAATTATGTTCGGTAAGGGCAGCGATGTTTTGGAAGAGGACAACGGCAAAAAGAAAAGAAAAATCAAATAAGAACTTGTTCTCATAGGAATGGTGCGCAGATTTTCGAGCAAATTTTGT
>CANEHP010000114.1 GCA_947427325.1 uncultured Clostridia bacterium
ACGGCATATCTTAATGCTGCATCCTTTTCCTTTTAATATATCGGGATCTTTACTGCTTGAAACAAAGTCCTCCAACATATCCGTATAGCTGTGTATCGTCATATTAGCCCTTGTTCCTATGGAATTTGAAATATGAAAACTTACAGCCCGCTCCAAAATCGGCAGAAATCTTTTTCCGAATGTATATAAATCCCCAATATCCTCTGTATCACAGTAAATCACCTGACAGGAGCTGCATAAAAGCTGCTCGGTAACGGCGATATGCTCGGCAATATCCATTAAATCGCTGTCTTCATAAATACCCGAAATATAAACAAAGCTCAGTTTATGCCCCCACTCAATAAGCTTTGCCGAGGGAGAGGCAAGCCGCCTTACAGCCATAATCGCCTCATCTCCGCCCCATACGGAAATACCGTCTGCAAGGCCGGCCATTTTCCGCATACCGTGTATATCGGTGGAGGGAGTATCAAAAACATAGATATAATCGGATAAATCAGGCTCAAGCTCTATCAGTCGGCTTATTATTTCCATAGACAGATCGTTATCTGCTTGCGGAAGCTTTAAAATATTGATATTTCCCGTAAGAAGCCCTTCTGCCACGCAATAGGCGGGCAGCCCTTCGGTATTACCCGCCGCTATATGAAAAATTACGCCTAAGGGCATTATTTTGCTTTTAACATTGCCGTGACTTTTTGATAAGCCGCTCAATTCGGTTTCAAGCTTAATCTGAACAGCCTCTCTGCTTAACAGCTTTATCGCCTGATACTTATATTTTACGGGATCGTCGGCTAAAAGCCTGCTTATTTTTTCATCATATTTTCCCGAAGCGATTTCTTTTCCAAGCTTGTCTATAGCGGTAATCACCTTTTGTATATCAAGGGGCTTTTGGCTTAGAGTACGGTTTATTCTGCTTTCCATTTCGGATAGTATTTCATTTTGTTTATCAGAGGGATAGGTTTTTCCGAAAGCGATTATCACTTTTATTATCCTTTCTTGCTTGTATAAGAGTATATCAAATATTTTTCAGCATTTCCGCCGCACCTGCCGCACAGGTTTTCAAGCTTTCCGGAGCGACTCTTCCCACTATTTCCAAATATGGAGAAGGATTTCCGCAGCCGCATTCCTTACCCTTTCGCAGAATACCCAAATCATCGGTCATAACGCTTAAAACAGGCGTCGCTTTAACCATTGGAGTAATAAGATTGACCAAACCTGTTTCTCCGTATCCGATAGGTTTTAATGTATCGACATCTCTTATCGTTACACGGCTGTATATCGGGATATGGAAATGATGATTTTTGCAGTCGCAGTATAGAACGGGGTGTTCCACCGCTCCGAAAAACTCTATAATATTTTCTTCGGAAACTCCCAATACCTCTTCCGATAACCGATAAAATTCCGTCTTGTCGGGCTGTTCCGCATAAAACTGCTTCCAGCCGCCGCCCAACAGGATTTTTGATCCAACGGGGAGCTTTATTGTTATGCCTTTTTCCCGCATAATTTTAAGGAGGAAAAACGTATAAGCGGGAAAACCCATAAATCTGCATGGAAATGAGGATTTTTCCAAAATTTTCAGTTTACCTATAACGCCTTTAAAATCGGGAATATATTTTCCGTTCTTGTACTTTAAAATATAAGTGCGGCTTAAACAGGGTGTAAAAAGCGTTGCGCCGAATGCGGTTTTTGTAACGGCGGTTTTGTTGCTTTTATGCGGCTGATATCCCATAATAATATAGTGACAGGGGATAAGTGAAAAAATATCTCTTGCCCTGCCAACCTTCAGCACCATTTTTAAACCGCATACAAGAGAACCCAAATCAAAGCCTATTTCACTGACATTTTTTCCGCTGGTACCAGAAGAGGTGGCTTTTATGGGAATTTTCCGTTCGGGAACAGAAAACATTTTCATTCTTTTAAAAAGCAGTGTGGGAATAACGGGGATTTTTTCGATAATGTTATCGGGAATATCACCGTTTACATTGATTTTTTCAGGATTAAAGCTCATACCGTCAAGTATTTTTCTGTATTCCGTGCAGTTTTTATACTGGTACTTACAATTTTCCAGAACAGCCTTGTTAAACAGCTTTTGTGTTGATATTAAATCATATGGTTTTTTATAGGAAAAAAGCTTATTTCTGTATTTCATACTATCTCCGTTTATCGAAACTTCTGTATTACAAAATTGTAATATATAATTTGTAAAATGTCACCGCAATAAATGTTAATGATATTGGGAATTTGATAAAATGATAACAGAGAAAAAAAGAAACGGGGTGACATAAAATGAAGAAAAAGGTTTTTGCCAAATTATCATTTATTGCATTAATAGCCTTTGCCGTGATACTATCCTTTGGATATGCTATATATAACTGTACGCATAAAAAAGTGTATTTTGAATAAAGGAAAGGATAAGCAGGTGTGGTATGAAAAAAATGATTAAAAGAATATTGCTCGGAATAGCAATACTTGCGTTTACCGTAATTGCTGTAATAACCGCCATAGGATATAAAATGTACCGCAAAGCGCTTGATGAAAAGCCGCTGAATGTTGCTGTAGCTGAAATCAGGTCAAAGGCTGCCTTTACCGAAATCGGCGAACTGCCCGAAACTTATTTAAATGCAATTATCGCAGTTGAAGATCACAGGTTTTACTCTCATCCCGGAGTGGATATCATAGCTACAGCCAGAGCCGCCTGGAACGACTTAAAGGCTTTGAGCTTTGTGGAAGGGGGAAGCACTATCACTCAGCAGCTTGCCAAAAACATTTATTTTACACAGGAAAAAAGCTTTATACGCAAGGTTGCGGAATTGTTTATGGCATTTAATATAGAAAGAAATTATGAAAAGGACGAAATACTGGAGCTTTACGTTAATGATATATATTTCGGAAGCGGATATTACAGCGTTAAAGAAGCCTGCGAGGGGTATTTTAATACACAGCCTCAGTTTATGGACGAATGTCAGTGCGTTATGTTAGCGGGAATACCCAATGCGCCTTCGGTATATTCTCTTGATGTAAATCCCGGATTAGCGCAGCAGCGAATGAGGCAGGTGTTAAAGCAAATGGTAAAATGCGGCTATTTAAGCGAGGACAAGGAAGAAGAAATCTTTTGTGCTTTTGCCGCTTAAAAATACAACAAAAACATAAGGAGTAACAAAAAATGAAAAAAAATCTTATAATAATTATTGCTGTGGTAATATCAATAATTGCAATTTTATCTGTCGGTGCATTCTTCCTTTTTAACGTAAGCGATACATATTATTACACCCAAATCGATGAAAGCAATATGACCGAGAACGAAAAAGCGGGGCAGGGCGGAGTAATTGACTTTACAGGAGGAATGAAATACTTGTATACCTTAACCTGTTATGATAAGAACGGAAAAGAAAAGACTTTTACCTTCGGAGCTAACAAGAATTTAAAAAATGAAGCTTTTTTAAAGCTCACAACCCGGCCCATACAAGGAGTTGTAGCTTGGGAAGAGATTCAGTATAAGGATCTGCCCGACTCTGTGCGGGAAAAATATAAATCACCGGAAAATCAATAACCAATCAAATATTTGATCTCCTTAATAATGCCGCAGAAATTCATTAAAAGAATTGTGCGGCATTTGATTTTTTTAGCCTGCTCTCACTGCGGTTTGTGATTAAAAACAAAAAACAGCATCTATAATTTTCCGCCTGCAAAAAAGTACAGTCTCATAAAAACTGCGGTAATAACTGCGCCGTGTTGCCTAAATTATACTTTGTAAAGTTAGCTAAATAACTATTTTTATAAATTATAACATCTTTTTCAGCTGCTGTCAACTTTATTTGTTGTAACCGGAAAAGCTAAAGTAACAAATATTGCTTAAGGGTATTGAAATTCTTCACAAAACATAGTATAATTTAAAAGGAAAAACTGTCGAAATATTTACCTTAAAAAGATTTATGAAACGAGGAAAAAGCGAATGTACAACGATTTAATGAATACTATCGGATTTGTTGGCGGTTACGATCCCGAAATATCCGAAGCTATGGGCGACGAATTAAAGCGTCAAAAGCGTAATTTGGAGCTTATTGCCAGCGAGAACATTGTTTCTCCCGCAGTTATGGCTGCTATGGGCAGCGTTCTCACCAACAAGTATGCCGAGGGTTATCCCGCAAAGCGTTATTATGGCGGCTGTCAGTGTGTTGATATGGTTGAAAATATTGCAATCGAAAGAGCAAAGAAGCTTTTCGGCTGTAATTTTGCCAATGTTCAGCCCCATTCGGGAGCGCAGGCTAATATTGCGGTTTACTTTGCTTTACTGGAGCCGGGGGACACCGTTTTAGGCATGAGCCTTGCTCACGGCGGACACCTTACGCATGGTTCCCCTGTAAATATGTCCGGAAAATATTTTAACTTTGTTCCTTACGGATTGAATGACGAAACAGAAACCCTCGATTATAACGAACTTCAAAGGCTTGCCGAAAAGCATAAGCCTAAAATGATTGTAGCGGGAGCAAGCGCATATCCTCGTAAAATAGATTTTGAAAAAATTTCACAAATCGCTAAAAGTGCGAACGCTTATCTGATGGTCGATATGGCGCACATTGCGGGACTGGTTGCCGCAGGTGTTCATATTTCTCCAATACCCTACGCAGACGTTGTTACCACAACTACCCATAAAACGTTAAGAGGTCCCCGCGGCGGTATGATTCTCTGCAACGATGAAGAAATTGCAAAGAAGATTAACAAGGCGATTTTCCCCGGTACACAGGGCGGTCCTCTTATGCATATTATTGCCGCTAAGGCGGTTTGCCTTAAGGAAGCTCTTGACCCTTCATTCAAAGAATACGGAAAACAGGTTATCAGCAACTGTCAGGCTTTAGCGGGAGAGCTTATAAAAAGAGGTTTCCGCTTGGTAACGGGCGGTACAGACAACCACTTAATGCTTGTAGATCTGCGTCCTTTTAATGTTACGGGAAAAGAGCTTGAAAAGCGTCTTGATGATGTTTATATCACTGTAAATAAAAATGCAATTCCCAACGATCCCGAAAAACCCTTTGTTACCAGCGGAATAAGAATAGGAACCGCTGCCGTTACAACTCGCGGACTTCAAGAAGAGGATATGATCAAAATAGGCGAAAGCATTTATCTCACCGCTTCAGATTTTGAAGCAAATCAGGAAAGGGCAAGGGAGATTGTGAACGGCATTTGTTCAAAATATCCGTTGTACGAATAATAAATATCATAACTTTGAAACAGTGAAACTGTATTTACAAGATTTGTGCTTAAGTTTTCGAGCAAGGTTTAATACTAATTCTTAATCATCTTATAAACAGCTTTGCAAAAATCCTGCACTTATTGCTTCGTCAAGCCGCCTTGCTATATTGCATATGGCTGCGGCGGCTTTCCTCACACTAAACGCAGCCTTCCGCAAATTTGTCTGCGATCCGATCAAGAAATAGTATAACAATGATAATGCGTAAAGCCGCAGAATCTCTTGACGCTTTTTAACGGCTTTTCAAAGCTGCAAGGATTTCTCCGACGCAATCGTAGTCAGATTTTGCCGAAATGACGCATGTAATATTTTGTTTTGACAGTTTCTCCCTTGAAAGGAAGTCCAAAAATGGCGGAAATAGAAGTTACAGAAAAGGCAAGCACCATTGTTCTTAATTCAAAGCAGCAGGTTGCTCCATTAGGTATTATTGCGTCTGACGGAGCAAAAGAATTGGGTTCAAAAATTAACGACTATTTGGTTAAATGGTCGGCAAACACGCCTTATGCCGAGGATTCATATCTGATTAGTACCGAATGTCCCAGATTTTCGTCGGGAGACGGCAAAGGTCTTATAAAGACCTCTATTCGAGGCGACGATATTTTTATAATTGTTGATGTAGGTAATTACAGCTGCACTTATAAAATGTTCGGGAAAGAAAATTATATGTCGCCGGATGATCATTTTCAGGATTTAAAGCGTATCATTCAGGCTATGGGCGGAAAAGCGCATCGTATAAGTGTGATTATGCCCATTCTTTACGGCGGAAGACAGCACAGAAGGAATTATCGTGAATCCTTGGACTGTGCGATTATGCTTCAAGAGCTTCAGGCTATGGGCGTATCAAATATCATAACCTTTGACGCACATGATGCAAGAGTATGCAACGCTGTCCCTCTTATGGGCTTTGACAACGTAATGCCTTCCTATCAAGTACTAAAGACAATGTTTCGTGAAATAAAGGATTTGGATATGTCTCCCGGCAACTTTATGGTAGTCAGCCCGGATGAAGGAGCGCTGAACCGCAATATGTACTATGCTTCCGTATTGGGAGTTCAAATGGGAATGTTCTATAAGCGCCGCGATTATTCCGTTATAGTAAACGGTCGCAATCCCATTGTTGCTCATGAATATTTGGGTAACTCCGTAGAGGGAAAAACTGTATTTATTTCCGATGATATTATTTCTTCGGGCGATTCAATGCTGGATATCGCTTATGAGCTAAAAAAGCGCAAAGCCAAGAGAATTATTGCTTATGCTACATATCCTATTTTCACTAACGGTCTTGCAAAGTTTGATAAGGCGTACGAAGAGGGAATGATCGACTATGTGTTTGGCACTAACCTCACCTACAGAACTCCCGACTTACTTTCTCGCGAGTGGTTTAAGGAAGTAGATGTATCCAAGTATATAGCATATCTTATTGCCGCAGTAAATCATGATATTTCCACAAGTAAGGTAATCGATCCTCATTTGAAGATTAAGTCGCTGCTTAAAAAATATAATATAAAAAGTGCGGAAAACCTTTAAGCGGCTTTTTAATGATCGGTTTTTAAAGGGCTGTTAAAAACGACTTTTTATGCTCCTAAGAAACCCGGCGCAGATTTATCGCTCTCTTAAAAAACTTAGCGGTAATTTCCGATTCAAAAAGAATTTCAAAAGCGCTGCGATAGTTTTTACCGTCTCTTTGTTATGACAATCAATCTACAGCTCTGTACGCTTATAATCCTTTGGGCGACGATCATACAGCAGAGTTTTTTGCTGCAACGGTCGGACATTACATAATTGACAGAAAAATTAATATGCGTCCGTGGTGAAGCTTGCAGACGCATTGGATTTAGATTTCGTCGCTGTTTGTTTGCAAATTTTCGTCTTTTTTTCAAATTCTTTTTAGAGCGTGTTCACATAAAATCAGTATGCAGATTTTCGTGCATAATTTTGT
>CANEHP010000115.1 GCA_947427325.1 uncultured Clostridia bacterium
GTAAAAAGCGCATTAAGGAAAAAGGGATTTACGGAATATGGATACAAAAGAAAATCTTACAAAGGAAAGGTATAATGTAGGCGGTATGACCTGTTCCGCCTGCTCCTCCCATGTTGAAAAGGCGGTGGGCAAGGTAGCCGGTGTTGAAAAGGTTGAGGTTAACCTGCTTACCAATTCTATGACGGTGCTTTATGACAGCAAAAAATGCAGTCAGAGCAATATTATTGACGCAGTGGTAAAGGGCGGTTATACAGCGTCCTTACCCTCTGAAAATAAAAGAAAGCCGGGTGACGCAAAAAGAGAAAGCCCGGCCGAGATAAGGAAAAAAGAATTTAAGGAAATGAAAAAACGGCTTATTTGGTCGGTGGTATTCTTAATTCCGCTGTTTTACATTTCTATGGGGCATATGTTAGGCGCTCCCTTGCCGAGTATTTTTCACGGTGCGGAAAATGCCCTGACCTTTGCTTTTACACAGCTTTTGCTGGCATTTCCCATAGTGTTTATTAACAAGCACTATTTTGTCAACGGCTTCCGAAACCTTATAAAAGGCTCTCCAAATATGGATACATTGATCGCATTGGGTTCAGGCGCAGCATTGGCGTACGGCATTGTCGCTATCTACCGCATAGGCTACGGCTTGGGTCATGGTAATAGTGAGCTTGTGGAAAGGTATATGATGAATCTTTACTTTGAAAGCTCCGGTACTATACTGACCCTTATATCTGTGGGGAAAATGCTCGAAGCAAGGGCAAAGGGAAAAACCTCCTCAGCAATAGAAAAGCTTCTCGATTTGGCGCCGAAAACTGCGCTTGTGGAAAGAGACGGACAGGAGCTTGTTCTTTCTCCCGATGAAATACAAAAGGGCGATATCGTTATTGTTAAGGCGGGAGAAAGCGCCGCTGTGGACGGAGTTATTGTTGAGGGCAAGGGCGTGCTTGATCAATCTGCCGTCACGGGTGAAAGTATAGGAGTGGAGAAAACGGTAGGGGACAGCATCATTGCCTCATCGATAAATAAAAGCGGATACTTTAAAATGCGTGCCGAGCGTGTGGGCGATGATACCACGCTGTCGCAGATAATCCGTCTTGTAGAGGACGCCACCGGCTCAAAAGCGCCTATTGCAAAGCTGGCGGACAAAATAAGCGGCGTATTTGTTCCGATAGTAATTACAATAGCCGTAATTTCGGGCGCAGCTTGGCTTATAGCGGGTGAAGGTCTTGAAACCGCCCTGTCAACAGCTATTTCGGTGCTGGTTATCTCCTGTCCCTGTGCGTTGGGATTAGCTACTCCCGTGGCAATTATGGCAGGCACGGGAAAGGGCGCAGAAAACGGTATTTTGATAAAATCAGCCACAGCTTTGGAAACCGCTCACAAGCTTAATGTAGTGGTAATGGACAAAACAGGTACGCTGACTACCGGAAATCCCTCTGTAACAAAGCTTATTGCAGCTTCAAATGTTTCGGAGGTCCATATTCTGGCAGTTGCCGCAGCCTTGGAGATAAAGTCGGAACACCCGTTGGCAGAAGCTGTTGTAAATTCGGCTAAGGATAATAATATTACGCCGCTTACCGCCGTTAATTTTGAAGGGGTTTTCGGAAAGGGCGTAACTGCCGATATAGAGGGCAAAAAATGCCTTGCGGGAAATTTGGCTTTAATGCGGGATAATGGCGTTGAAGTAAAGGAATGGAAGAATAAGTCCGATAATCTTGCCGACAGCGGAGCTACTCCTCTATACATTGCCGAAAACGGCAGAGTGATCGGACTTATCGGAGTGGAGGACACGGTAAAACCTACAGCAAAGGCGGCAATATCCGAATTAAAGCAAATGGGAATAAGCGTTGTAATGCTTAGCGGCGATAATAAGCGCACAGCAGAGGCGGTAGGCAAGCGTCTCGGCATAGACAGAGTAATTTCCGAGGTGCTGCCGACTGATAAAGAAAAGGTAATAAGAGATTTGCAGAGTGAGGGCAAGTTGGTGGCTATGGTTGGCGACGGAATAAACGACGCTCCCGCTCTCGCCCGTTCAGACGTGGGAATGGCGATAGGAGCAGGAACGGATATAGCTATAGACAGCGCTGATATCGTCCTGATGAAAAACAGTCTTTTAGACGTATCGGGAGCAATAAGGTTAAGCAAGGCGGTTATACGCAATATAAAGGAAAATCTTTTCTGGGCGTTTTTCTATAACGCTTTGTGTATACCGTTAGCCGCAGGCGCATTCGTAACGCTTTTAGGCTGGCATCTTGATCCCATGTTCGGTGCGCTTGCTATGAGTCTTTCAAGCTTTTGCGTAGTAATGAACGCCTTAAGATTAAAGCTGTTTAAGCTCAGGCATTCCGAAGCGGCAAGCAGCGGAAGTGAAATCGGTAAATACTATATTGACGGAGAAAAACCGACAATATCGGAAAATAATAATACAATTAAAAAAGGAGAAACCAAAATGCAGAAGAAAATTTATGTTGAGGGTATGAGCTGCGGACATTGCTCTGCTCATGTTGAAAAGGCTTTAAACTCTATTGAAGGCGTTGAAGCAAAGGTGGATTTGGAGGCAAAAACCGCTTATGTTCAGGTTAAAGAGGGAATTGCAGACGAAACCCTGAAAAAAGCTGTTGAGGACGCAGGCTATGAAGTAAAGGGCATAGAGTAATCGGCGGTTTTTTGAACAAACTCGCATAAAAAGCATCTTCCTTGCGCATAATTCTTATGAAAGGAAGGTGCTTTTTATATGCAGCTTGAAGGATCTAAAACATTAGATAACTTAAAAACCGCCTTTATAGGCGAAAGTCAGGCAAGGAACAAATATAATATTTACAGCAAAATTGCCAGAAAAGAGGGTTATGAGCAAATCGGGGATATTTTTGATATGACTGCTCATAACGAACGCGCTCATGCGGAGCTGTGGCTTACGCTTATGAGCGAGGGAATACCCGAGAATACCGCAAAGGCGTTGCAGAATGCGGCAGGAGGGGAGCATTACGAGTGGACGGAGATGTACGCCGACTTTGCCAAAACCGCAAGAGATGAGGGTTTTGATAATATTGCGGCTCTTTTTGATTTGGTGGCAAAAATCGAAAAAGACCATGAAGCTCGTTTTAACTGCTTCTTAGAGCAGCTTAATACGGGAAAGGTTTTCACAAAAGACGGCGAGGTAGTATGGGTTTGCCGCAACTGCGGTCATATTCATACGGGAAAGCAAGCTCCTATGGTATGCCCTGTTTGCAAGAAAAAGCAGGCGTTCTTTGAAGTTAAAACCGGATTTTGTCAATAAAAAATAAAAAATAAAAAATAAAGCCCAACAATATAGTTAGGCTTTATTTTTCATATCAGATAATAATTAAACTAAAATCAATTCTGATATGGAATTGCACAGCAAAGAACACTTATTCGTCGCTCTTCATTTTTGCAAAGCACTCACTGCAATAAACAGGTCTGTCGTCGCGGGGCTGGAAAGGAATCTTCGCCTCTCCGCCGCATGCAGCGCAAGTAGCAGTGAACATTTCCTTAGATCTGCCTGCATTTTTTCTTGCGTCACGGCAAGCCTTGCAGCGCTGCGGTTCGTTTACAAAACCTTTTTCAGCGTAAAATTCCTGCTCACCGGCTGTAAATACAAATTCCGCACCGCAGTCTTTACAAACAAGTGTTTTGTCTTCGTACATATTGATTTACCTCACTTAAATTTTTTCCGACCTCGGACGGATTTGCACCGACACCTTTGATAAACAACGCTCTATTTAAGCTACCCGGTCATATATAAGAGCAAGCTTTTAACTGCTCTGTATTGTGTTACTGCTCTGTATTGTTGGAATTGAAACAATCTCTCAGCTTAGTTTTTGCTCTTGTTATGGCATTATCCACCGACTTAACGGAAATGCCCAACTTTTCAGCTATTTGATTATAGCTGTATGCAGAAAGATAAAGATAAAAAGCTTCTTTTTCACGAGGGGACAAAAGCTCGTCCACCTGTTTAAGCATCTCGTTATTTTGTTCCTTCAAAATTATCAAATCCTCTGTATAAGGGTTATTGTCGCTTATATCCTCTATTAAAGCCTCATCTAATGACATCTTTAAATGCGAATCAAAGCTTTTTGTAATTGCGGACCTCATTTTATTGTTAATGCAGGTGGAAGCAAGTGCAGAAAAGCTGCCTTTTTCCGAATCGTAGGAGCGTATGGCGTTTAAAAGCCCTAAAAATCCCTCGGAAACAAGATCTTCATATTCCACATATTTGCTTTTAAAGCGTTTGGCCCTGTTTTTAATTAAAGCCATATACTTTGTAATAAGTAAAGCGGTATATTTGTTTTTATCTGCCGTCATTCCGCTCTTTTCGGCATTGGCTGCATTTGCCAAAAGCTGTTCATCGGTCATACCGATTCCTTTCGATTATCAAGATTATACCATTAATGCCTTGCATAGTCAACCGCTATAATGAAAAATTTTCGGTTTTGCTGTAATTTTCTTAAATTATATCTAAAAAATTATGTACTATTTCGGTAATATTTTAGTTTTCAATATATTGCAAACTCAAAAATTATACATTTACCAATGTTTTTTTCTTTTCAAATTGTTTTCGTCCGCTTCTGAAAATGTTCCCGCCATGGCAGTCGATGGTAACGATAAGAGGAAAATTTTCAATGTATAATTTTTTTACGCTTTCACAGCCTAAATCCTCAAAGGCAATTACTTCACAGCTTTTTATACATTTGCAGGCTAAGGCTCCGGCGCCGCCTATTGCACAAAAATAAGCTGCATTATTGCGTATTATGGCTTTTTCAACCTCTTCGCTTCTTTCTCCCTTGCCAATAATCCCCTTAAGACCCAAATCCAGCAGCATAGGGGTGTATTGATCCATTCTTCCCGATGTGGTAGGACCGCAGGAGCCTATAACCATGCCGTCTTTAGTGCCGGTTGGTCCTGCATAGTATAAGGTGGCGTTTTTAAGCTTAAACGGCAGATCTTTTCCGTCTTTTATAAGCTGTGCAAAGCGTTTATGAGCGGCATCCCTTGCGGTGTAAATATATCCGCTCAACATAATCTTCTCTCCCGTTTTAAGCTTTGGCGCAATTATTTCCAATTCTTGGGTGTTTACTTTCATATAATTCTCCTGTTCAATAAGAGATACCGCACAAATTTGCAAAAATCCCGCATTTAAAGCATTTTGTTATCAGATGCCGCAGTAATCTTCAACGGAATGAAATAATATCTCAATTTTATTATATCAATTATAAACAGTAAATTCAATAGTGATAATTCCTAAAAACAAGGCATTTATTTTGTAAATGAATAAATATATTTCCACCTTATCCACAATGAAAAATAAAATTTTTAAAAAAAGGGTTGTATCTCCAAAAAAATGGGTGTATAATATTTTAGATCAGAGTGCGCCCGCATCCTGCGGCAAACTTTAATCGGGGGAGCAATAACGCACTCTAAAGTCAGACAGTAAGGAGGAAAATATATGCATGAGAAAACTATGACTTTTTCGGTTCGCGACGAACGGGAATCCGAAATGAAGGAAATTCTTTGTACAGTATATGAGGCTTTAAAAGAAAAGGGCTATAATCCTATAAATCAGTTGGTAGGCTATATTCTTTCCGAAGATCCCACATACATCACAACTTATAAAAACGCAAGAAGCCTTATAAGACATATCGACCGTGATGAGCTGCTGCAATCCCTTGTCAGAAGCTACTTGGGAGAAGAATAAAACTTTTTATAATTAACCGAAGCCTGTTTTCAATGCGCCTCGGTTTTTTATATAATTAAAAAATGATTTTTCCTTTCTTCATTAGACAGCGGTTATCTTGGTCTTTCGGCGGAAGATACAATACCGAGATGAAACAGCCGGCGATTGCGCCTTAAAATTTTTCCATAAGTTATAGGTGCGGCCCATCTTTGAATATCTGAAAATTTTTGGATATTTAAATAGTATTTTACAGCTTTTAAATGTTATAACCGGTTTAATAAAATGCAAAATAGAAACAAAGACCAACGCAAATTCTCGACTAAAAATAAACAATCTTTGTGGCCTGATTTTCGCAAATCTTTGCTTATTGTTAGACGAGAATTGGTATAAATCGGTTAATGAAAGGAAAAGTATATGAAAATAAAAGCTGTAATAATTTCGGCATTGATAATAAACAGTGTTTTTTTAGCAGGCTGCGATAATATTTCCTCGGGAGCAAGCGGCTTTTCATCCGATTCCGATATGTCGTCGGATAATCTCCCCTATGACGGTGAAGGCGGCGCTGAAAGCATTGGTGAAAATTTTTCACGCATAGTCGTTTCGGACCAAATCTCTGACAGCAAATTGATAGGCTGGGGCTTGGGAAAGGATAAGGACAGCTTTAACCGTCCTGTGGACGCTGTAAGGGCGCAGGAAAAATACGGAAAATATTCCTCTTTGTTTGTGGATACATCGGAGGAAAAGGTTTTATATCTTACCTTTGACGAGGGATATGAAAACGGCTATACACCGAAGATTTTGGATATTTTAAAAGAAACGGGAGTGAAGGCGGCATTTTTTGTTACCTATGACTATTGTAAATCCTCTCCCGAGCTGGTTAAGCGTATGATTGACGAAGGGCATATTGTGGGAAATCACAGCTATACTCACCCAAGTTTTCCCAAATGCTCTGCCGAACAGGTTAAGGAGGAAATCACAAAGCTTCATAGCTATGTCAGGGAAAATTTTAACTATGAAATGACTTTTTTCAGATTTCCGATGGGGGAATTTAGCGAAACCACATTAAAACAAGTGCAGGATTTGGGCTATACAAGCGTATTTTGGAGCTTTGCTCATAAGGATTGGGATCCGCAAAATCAGCCTTCTTCGGAACAGGCTTACAGCTCTGTAACCAAATCTTTGCACAGCGGCGAAATATACCTGCTTCATGCGGTTTCCGAGGCAAACACCAACTGTTTAAAGGACGTTATTAGTTTTTGGAAAGCCGAGGGCTTTACTGTTGCGGATTTAAATGATGCAGCGAAAAAATTAAAATAAAATAT
>CANEHP010000116.1 GCA_947427325.1 uncultured Clostridia bacterium
GTTTGCTCGAAAGAACCAGACTGTACAAACCGCTTTCGTTGATTACATACATTTCACGGTTCTGACCTGAGTCGGCGATTCGCCGACTCAGCTTATCCTCTATGTCGATATGCTTTTTTAAGGCATCGGAAGTGTCTTTATATCCAAGGATTGTCGCAACATTTTCCCCACAAACCAAGGCTCACCATCAATCATCAAAGTCCTGACCTCGCCGAATTCATCGTGCTTAAAAAGCATAATTTCGTTCTTATTCTCCATAACAATCTTCCTCCTGCTCCTGTATAATTATTTGTCCCTCGTCGGTATAAATCTCCAACCCGTTGTCGGCGCAAATCCCCGCCTCATCAAATATCTCCTGCGGAATTTTGATTTCTTCGGGATCGGTATAATCAAGCGTTACTGTCACCCTTTTGCCGCTGTGCAGTCCGAGAATTTCTCTCAGCTGTGAGGAAACCTTAAGATTTCCGTTCTTTGTTATTTTGCTCTCAAAAGTTACCATACTAAAATTCCTCCGTTTCAAAAAATGATATTTGTTGATTTTCCTTTAACCGCTCGTCCAAATCGTAGTTTGCAATCAGCAGTTCATTGAACATACTGCCGCCGTCAAACCGCTGCCTGATATTGTTTAGCCGTTCATAGGAATACATTTCATATCCCCTGTACAACTCCCGTATAGCGGGACAATCGTTGTAGGATAGCAGAAATTTCCCCGAAATTTTGTTTAAAACATTGTGAAGCCTTTCATGATCTTCGCTTGTGAATCCGACATTATTGTAATAACTTTCCGTGGAATAATAGGGCAGATCACAATAGAAAAAGCTCATCTCGCTGTCCTGCGCCGAGATGAGCTTTTCGAAATCCTTATTTTCAATTACAACCTTTTGCAGCCGCCTTGATGCCTGTTCAATAAGCGGAAAATTTGACCACATGCTGTGCGGCTTGCCGCCGAAGCTGTCACATCCGCTTGCGTAGCTATATCTGATAAGCTGGTAAAACTGCGCTGCCCTTTGTACATCGCCAATTTCTGCCTTTTCGTTGATTATGTGCTTTATGCGCTCAAAGTCCTCACGGCAATTAAGTACATAACGAAGCTTTTCAATAAGCTCGCCGCTGTGTTCACGGACACAGTAGAACAGATTTGAAATGTTGGAATTGGCGTCGTTAAAAATTTCAAAGTCGTTTCCCTGCGGTTTTCCGAAAAGTATCCATCCACCGCCCCCGAAGACCTCAACATATTTTTCATAGTATATCGGGAATCTCGGAATAATTATATCACGACTGCTTTTTTTACCTCCAATCCAACTGATAAAGCTATTCAGATAATCACCTCTCTTCAACACATAGTTTGTTCAAATGTATGTCCCGATTCTGAAAAATCCTCAATGGTCATGTCAGTTCCGAGGTAATTATAATCATCAGATTCTATCATAATTCCCTCATCTGCACCTTCCATAGGCTCTTTTAAAATTATTGTTCCCCAATGATTTACCATAACATGACTTTTAAGCTCACATATCTCGCCCGTGGAATCATTGTCACGTAAATCATAGGCGTAAAGCCCTTCTGGAAGAGATTTTCGATCTACTCTCATACAAGTAAATAATCCTTTTCGTCCTAAAATCTCAAACTCTTCATAGCTTAATTCGTTTGCCTTAGCAGAAGCCATTTTTCCTCCTTTCAGCCCATAATCGGACTTTCCGTTATGTCCATATCCTGCCGCTCATAAATACCCGATTGTTCATTGAAAACCAGCCCTTCCTCTTCCAAATCAAGCCCCCACATTTCCGCCGCAAACTCAAACGCTTCTTTTGAGAAAGCCTCAAATTCAATGCTGTCAATGCATTCGCCGTCCTTAAAGGTTACATCTCCCATATTACAGCCTATATCCTCGTCAGCCCAGCAGTAATTCATTTCCACATCGGGAAATTTCTCCGAAAGGGCAAGTATAACGGGTTTGACGTCGGACCATGCAGTATTGAATTCTATGGTGTTATCCTCAACGATTTCCGTATTGTATGCCGACCATTTCGATCCCCAGTTGTTGATCCGCCAATCGTACCAACTTGAAGCGCCGTATTTCTGTTCGTTCTGAAAGGCTGTTTTTCCCAACTCCCATTCCTCTCTTTTTATATCGGAACGCATTCGGAGAAACACATCCTCTTTTTCTTTCGGAATATTCAGCAAGTCCTTTTTCTCCGTACCGTCCATTGTGTATACGGTTATAAAGTCCTTATATGCTTTCAACCCGTTATCGGTGCGGCTGCCCGCTTCAATATTTAATGATTCGGGCATAGGCAGAACCTTGTTGAAATCGAAGAGGGTTTCCTCTCCCTTTATGCTTTCCAAAAGCTCGTCTATTCTTTTCTGCTCTCCCGAAAAATGCAGCTTGCTCATCAAATGATTAGGCAATTTTTTCATCTCCTTCGCTAAAAATAATATCACGTATTCTCTCGCCGATTGCTTTAATGACAGGCACCGACACGGAATTGCCCGACATTTTGTAAAGACGGCTGTCGCATATTCCCAGTGCTGCCGCCTTATTGAACTGTTCGGTTGTAAAGCCCTGTGCGCGCCAGCTTTCCGACGGCATTAATTTTCTTATCCTAAAATATCTTTCTTTTCCGTTTTCGTCAACGACAACCACAGCGTAAGCCGTGCGCTCCGACTCAAAAAATTCACTTTTATCCGCAAGATCGATAACTCTCGGACTCATTTCAACAAGCACTCCCGAACTCGTCCCTTTAAAATTCGTGATTCCCGAATCGTACCTTGCCACAATGCAGCGAATATAATCCAGTAGCTTTGGGTTCGGGTTCATGTCAACGGTATAAAGTCCCGTATGTACGCCCTGTCCTCCGTCCCCCGTACATTGTGTGCAGGCGATTCCGCCG
This sequence comes from uncultured Clostridia bacterium, assembly GCA_947427325.1. GTDB lineage: Bacteria > Bacillota > Clostridia > Oscillospirales > Ruminococcaceae > Ruminiclostridium_E. The sequence goes on from CANEHP010000116.1 coordinate 2,892, forward strand.
CTGTCGTAGACCCTCTGTCCCTGCGTTCCGCCGATGATCTTACACAAATCCGCGCCGCCGCGTTCTTCGAAATTAAATATTTCTCCGGCACGATCGGCTCTATGATGTCCGACAATGTAGACGCGTTTTCGCTCTTGGGGAAGCCAACTTCTTGTGTTAAGCACACGCCATTCCACAATATACCCCAACTCAGAAAGCGTAAGGAGGATTTTTTTGTAGGTTTCCCCCTGATTATGGACAATAAGTCCTTTGACGTTTTCAAGAAGAAAAGCCGCAGGTCGCTTGTCTCCGATGATTCGGGCAAGCTCAAAGAATAAAGCTCCGCGGGGATCGTCAAAGCCTTTTCTAAGCCCGCATCCGGCAAATGATTGACAGGGAAAACCGCCTGTAAGCAAGTCAAAGTCGGGCATTTTAGCTGTATCAATTCCTGCAATGTCATTGTAAAATATTTCACCTTCCGTATTATAAATAGCTCTGTAGGCTGATTCGGCATAGCGATCAATTTCGCAAAATCCCACACACTCAAATCCGCCCGCCTGTTCCAATCCGCTTCGGAAGCCTCCGATTCCGGAGAACATATCAAAAAATTTGATTGCGATAATCACGCCCTTTCTTTTTTTCTTTGAAATTACATGGACATTTTGGGTTCAAAGATTTCTCCCTGTTCGGTAATTTTGTGAAATGAGTCCGCATCGGGACAGATTCCAAGACATCTTCCGCTGTCAAAATTTACCATAACAGTGCCGATGTCATCCACAAATGAAACCGTTCCTTTGCTGCCCGAAGGAATAGGGTTCGGATCGTCCCCCATGCGATCAAGCTGTACACGTGTTCCCGCAGGATACCGTTCCTTGAGCATTTTAATTTTTTGTTCAGTCATAAAACTTGTCCTCCATTATAAAATTTTTATGTTACAGTCAAAGCTGTTACATACGCTGTTCCATTGTAGGCTCTTCATCTTCCTCATCATAACGATTGATTTCAGAAGCCACTTTCAAGCCCATTTCATCAGCGACATCAGTCATTTGCGCCGCACCGTGTATATCTTCTTTTTCAAGCCGTTCTATGAACGCTTTCTCGTCCGAAGGCCGCAGATGCTTAACCTTTTCACACAGCGCATTGACCTCGGACATTTTATCGCTGTCGGAAAAACGCTCTGCAATCGCCTCCGCAAGCCTTACGTCCGCCCACGGAATAAGTTTAACAGAAGCGTTATCCGTACCGCTGATGGGAATATCTCCAACTCTGACAAATGCGAGTCGGTCGTACAATAAGTCCGTAGGTGCGTCAAATGCTACGCTCACATTGTCTTTCTCAATTATAAATCTGATCATTGAAAACTCCTTTTACATACTCAAATTTTGCATCGTCTGCTCCTGATTCTCGGACGGGAAGGGAGCAATTTCCTCGATTTTTTCTTTTAATCTCGTCAACGCCTGTTCCTCATCATAATCAAGATATTCACCGTTTTCCAAGGTAAAATCAACACAGCAGTTCAACTTCAAAAGCTCGTCATCGCTGAACAGGCGTTCCTTTTCCACCAATCCCGACCTTACGGCAAAATCCTCTTTTGCGGCAAAATAATCGCTGTGATAATTTCCCTGACATACCCCCATACCGTCATAAGTCCGATCCCAAGTCACAAATTCAAACTCATTCCGGTCGGAATATTTTGCCGCAAGCACAGTACCGTTAAATTCGGCAAGGCAGCGATAATTTTCCGATAAATGTTCGGCTTTCAGCGGAGCAGCTTTTTCGTACACCGAGCAATATTCGTAAATATTTCTTGCAGTCTGCAGTATGTCGTGATATTCATCGCCAACATTTTCGGTAAGCGCCGCAATTGTACCGTTGTCATAGATTTTTGCCTCCGCACCGTTGTCAACAGCAACTATCATACAACTGTCTTTTTCGGAAAACTCAAACCCGTTTTCCCTAAGCCACTTTGACATTTCACGATAAAATATACTTTTGGGCGATTCCGGATTTATGCAAATATCCTCGGTTTTAAGCAGATGGTTAAGACTAAAGAGGTCTTTGGTATTTTCGACCGTTTTGATCTTCTCCCACCATTCGTCGGCAATATCGCGGGTTGAATCAATCTCAATATCGCAATCCTGTATACTGTCCGCTCCGAGCCTTGCAACAGCCTTTTTGATTGCAATATCTTCGTTTGGAAGATCAATAAGCTCTGTTTCTCCGTGAAAGCTCACTTCCACAAATGCCGCAGCATTAGGTCCGCAGTAATAAGGGGGAAGCGACGATCCTTTAAACATCTCATCAAAGGCTATTTCCTTATTTACAAAAAGCATACCATATTCGGTATCTAAGCCTTTCCCCGAATCAATCAGCTTCTTTCCTTCCTCCGCGAGCCATTCTTTGTTTGCGGATTCGGAAGCGGAAAGACAGCCGCGTATATTGAGCAAATGGGTACGTCCTGCGCTTTCGAGATCGTATGTATCCTTTATTAAAGTGTAGCGGGGAAGGCTGAAGGTGAGATTGATAATGTTTTTCAAGCCCCAATTGATATTCAAATCATCACAAGACAGAACTGCCAAAAATTTTTCTTGTTCCAACCGATCCATACCGTACATTTGCTTTCCGAGATAGTTCAGCGCATCGAGGCTCACCTCGCAGTCTGTCAGCACCGACAGCTCCGCAGGCTCAATATCTATTACCATACCTGTCGGCGCAAGATGTTCTTTGTCAATGCCTATCTCCCCGATTTTTTTCAGCATTTCCGTTTCCGTACACGGGAATGTCATTTCTGTACAGTACGGGCTGTTTTGAATTGTCGCTTTAATCATGTGTTTACCTCCAATTCAATCAATTTTCTTCTTCACCGCAGCTGCAAATTTCCACCCAGTTTACCGCCGCCAGCCCGTTTCTTTTGAGCAGTATCGCATTATAAATCAAAGAGAACACCTTATTTTTGATAAGCCCACCGTCTGCCATATCGTCAATTGCAAGATGACGGCTGCCGTTATACAAATCCTTTGCTGCGCAGTAAAGAGCGTAAGTACTTTCGCTGCTGCTTTTAAGCCGGATATTTTCAAAGACGATTTCATCTTTTTCTACAGAAGGCTTTGCCGCCTCCCACAGTTTTTCGTCGGCTGTCAGCAAATACAAGGCCGAAATAATCCTGTAGTTTTTGAGGCTTTGCTTTTTTGCCTCATTTAAAAAGGTACTGCGGTGCTTTTCGTTTCTGAATTTCATTATGTTGTCCTTTCCTGTATTTAAATTTTCATTGGGCGGCTTAACGTTGACAATAACGTTTTCGATTTCAAACAGCAGGATTTCGTCCTCAAGGCTGTCAAAATCGACCTTTGCGCCTTTGGGAGGAAAATTTGGCACTTCTTGCATGAAGGCTTCAAGCCTTCGGAGGTGAGGGTTGGTAATGAATAACATGGTTCTACTCCTTTTTTCTGAAATAAAAAAGCCTGCAAGCAGTTTTTGTCTGCTCACAGGCTTTGTTGATAATGTATAAAAAACGATGTAAAAATTTTATATGTTAGGGTTCAAATCCCCCAGAAATCTATTTTGTCAGTTTTCCTTGCAATAAAAAAATGCCTGTGATTAACTTCTCGGTGGTGAGAAATCATTCACAGGCATATTGGATATTTTGTACAGTTAAAACTGGAAAAATTTGTTAAATATTTTTTGGGGAGAGTTCGAATCCATTTTTCCCTCGAAAAAATCTACGGAAGAGCAATCCTGTTTTTCAGAAGATTTATGCCCACAAATGGCTTTGTACAGCCGTTTGTGGGCATAATATCTTTTTTGTCAGTGAAAGATGGTGACCCGTACGGGAATCGAACCCATGTTTGCGGCGTGAGAGGCCGCCGTCTTAACCGCTTGACCAACGGGCCATAAAACACGAGGATAGACCTGCGCCTATCCTCAAATAAACGCCATTCGGCGATGTGGTACACCTTCAGGGACTCGAACCCTGGACCCACTGATTAAGAGTCAGTTGCTCTACCAACTGAGCTAAAGGTGCATATATGAAAAACCACTAAAAAGTGGTTTTTCATTTTATATGCCGGCATCATCTATCTTCCCGGGCCGTCGCCAGCC
>CANEHP010000117.1 GCA_947427325.1 uncultured Clostridia bacterium
GAAAAGCCTTGCGCTTATCTTTGCCCAGCATTGCGGTTGAAAGAGTGAACACCTGTGTTTCAAGGCGTTTTTCCACCATCTTGTCGATTATTTCTCTGGTGATTTCTCCGTCCTCTCCCACATAGCTGCAAAGCTTTCTTGTTTCCGCAGACGCTAAGTTTAAATCGCAGACGGTGATCTCCGCCAAATAATTGGCGTTTGCGGAGGATATTTTTCTTTTTTCCTTATTTACCTTTGCAGTGATCACATTAGCCGCTTCCTTTGCAGTAAGAGACTTAAATTCGCAGACCGCCGCATATTTTTTTATCTCCTCCAAAAGCTTTTTTACCCTTGAGGTTTTTAAGGAAACAGAAATTCCCGTAAGATAAAAAATCAGAACAGCGGTTTCGGGAATATTTTTCAGTATATTTATAAGCTCCTCCGCTTTATCCTCGTCCACATTTTCAAGGTTAAAGTCGTTTATCATAATGACCTTGTAATCCGCAAAAAAGGGAACTGCCTCAATATGTTCGATAAGTAGGGAAAAATCGGGATTTCCGCTTATTTCCACCAGGTTCATTCCCGAATCGTCGCCGCCTAACGCTTTGTTTTTTATTCTTTCGGCATAGGATTTGACCAAAAAGCTTTCCTCTCCGTAAAGAAAGTAAGCCGACGATATTTTTCCTTTTTTAATCTCTTCTTTTAACGCTTCTCTTTTAACAACAGGCATAATTTATCCTTTCAGCCGTTCTAAACAGCCTTTGTCGGTTATGTAAAATTCCGCTTGCTCGTAATAAAAATTTATTCCGTGATAGTTTTCGCCGTACATTCGGTTGTCGGAAAACATTACCTTTCCCTTTAGCTCGGCAAAATTCTTCTTATATCCGTAAATAATGTTAATATCCGCATCAACAGGCTCGCTTGCCGCCGAAACCGAAATGCTTATTCCCTTTACGTTGATCATTAACGAATTTCCGCTTTTAACAAAGCCCACGTCTCCCACACGGTTTTCAGTATCTGTATTTTCATCGGGTAAAATCAGCACATCACAGGGTATTTTCTTAAATTCTTCAAGGTAATTGCGGTTTTTATTTAGGATAATCACCGTATTTAGCTTATCCGAGAACCTGCATTCCCCATATTTTTCTATATATTCCATAATATCGGGCGAGTCGGCGCCGGCGCATATTATCCGTTCGCTGTCATTTTCAATAACTACACAGGGATAATCTCCGTCTGAATATAAAATCAGCTTGGCTTTTCCGTTGCCGTTTATAAACAATACCGTACTCGAACCGATTAAAACGGCGCATGAGAGAATAACGGCCATAACCGTTTCACGCCTGCTTCTGAAAATAAAGTATATTGCCGCCACAAAGACAACCGATAAAATACTTATGGCGGAAACTGTATCATCGGTAACTGCAATATAAGAATACTTAAATTTACCGATAAAATTTATGATAAAAATCATCACCTTCGCCATCAGCCCCGCAGGAAGCAGAAAGCCCGTTCCAAAGCCGCAGGTAAGCGTAAAAAGCACCATACTTATAAGTGCGGCAAAGAATAACGGATATATAAGCAGATTAACCAAAATTCCCACAGCAGAAAATCCGCCGAAGAAAATACAGCTTAGCGGAAAAGTGGTTACAGTAGCGCAAAAAGTGGAAACAGCAGCTGTTTTTATTCCGTAAAAAGCTGTTTTCTTCAGCTTTTCGCAAAAGTAAGGCGAAATCACCGCAACTCCGAAAGTACCTGTTACGGAGAGCAAAAATCCAATATCCGCACAGGCATAAGGCTGAAGGAGCGTAATTACAAGAACGGCAATTCCCATAGAGCTTAAAGCGCTGCCCTTTCTCATAACAACCTCTGCTCCGTAAAATATTATCAGCATTATTCCCGCTCTTACCACCGACATGGAAAGCTTAAAGAAAAGCATAAAAACGAGAATAAGAGCTGTCAGCAAAACGAATTTGATTTTCCTGTTCCTGCATATGGGAAGAAGGGACAGAAACGACATAAAAATATGTGAAATAACGGTCAGATGAAGTCCCGAAACCGCCGTAAAATGGCTTATGCCACAGCGCTTGATATTATTTGAAAGGGAACTGCTTAAATCCGACTTATCACCTAAAAACATTGCCTTTAGCAATGCGCCTTCTTCACCTGAAAGCGAAAGCCGCACCCTGCTTTCAATATAATCGTTAAAATCTGTCAGTAAGGCTTTTATATCGAATGCTTGACCCTGTGTTACGGAAAAGCTGCTTACGGACTGCGCCTTTAAAAATATACCTTTGGAGCGATAGTAGCTTTTTTCCGCAAAGTCTGCGTTGTCGGTCAATTCGGTAAGTCTTGCCGTGAAGGAAACCTTATCGCCGATTTTACAGTTACAGTCCGCTCCGAAAAATGTAATATATGCTTCTGTGCCGTCAATAACGGCTTTGACCGTATATGACGCTCTGTCTCCCGAGTAGGCGCTTGATTCCGTAACCGTACCTTGTATTTCCCTTGTTTTACCGCTTAATTCGATTAAGGGAATATAGCAGAGTAAGGTGTATATACTGCAAACCGCCATTGCCGCCGATACCGTAAAAAGAATTAACGCAACGGTTTTCATTTTCTTTAAATACAGTATAACCGCAGCAATAAAAAGTGCAGCCGTCAATACGAAAGAAACCGAAATGTTAATAAACAAAGCACAAATAAGTCCTGAAAGGTATGAAAAACCTATTAAGCCTGATTTGTGCTTCATAATTTTACTGAGCATTATACAAGAATTTCGCTTATAAAAATTTAAGAGATTATAGGGGCAAGTCTTCGTTTTTGTATAATGCTGTCTCCTTAAAAGTTAATGGAAAGATTAGCATAAAGTCGTATTAAGCTTTGTACCGCCCAAAAGATGAAAATGAAGGTGACGGACGGTTTGTCCGCCGTTTTCTCCCACATTTGTTACAATTCTGAAGCCGCCGTCAAGGTGATACTCTTCCGCAAGCTTTGCGGCAGCGGCAAAAATCTTTCCCACAACGGCGGAATTTTCGGCGTTAAGCTTATCTGCGCCGTCAATGTGATTTTTGGGAATAATCAAAATATGGACGGGAGCCATGGGGCTTATATCCTTAAACGCCAATATTTCATCGTCCTCGTAAACCTTTGCGGAGGGAATTTCTCCCTTGATAATTTTACAGAAAAGGCAGTCTTCCATAGTTTTATCTCCTTGTTCTATCAGTTTTTAAGTGTTTCTTCAACAATTTTCTTTACGGCAAGCAAGGCTTCGTCTATTTTTTCCAAATCGCCTATTCCCGACATAGCCATATCCGGCTTTCCGCCGCCCTTAGCTCCCGTTATTTCGGCAACCCTGCGAACAATTTGTCCCGCATTAGCGCCTTTTTCTATTGCTTCCTTGCTGCAGCAGCATACAAAGTTTCCCTTGCCCTCGTTTACGCCTGCAAGCACGGTAATAAAGCTGTCGTTATTGTCCTTTATCTTGTCAACGGCCTTGCGCAGGCTGTCGGCGGTAGTGCCGGCAAGCATAGCGGTGATAATCTTTATGCCTTTAACCTCTTCGATATTATCAAACAAGCCCTTAAGCTGAGAAGCGGAAATCTTTTCGTTAAGACGGTCTATTTCCTTTTTAAGTTCGTGAACCTCGTTTTGAAGAGATACGCAGCGGTTAAGAATGGCATTGTCACCCGACGCCTTAATAGCCTGACCGATTTTCCCAAGGAAAAGATTAAGCCTGTTATAAGTGTTAATAACCTCAAGTCCCGTTACCGCTTCAATACGCCTTACTCCGTTGGCAACGGAGGTTTCTGCGGTTATCTTAAACAAGCCTGCCTGTGCGGTATTGGTAAGATGAGTGCCGCCGCAAAATTCCGTTGAAAAGTCGGGAACTGTCACGACTCTTACGACCTTGCCGTATTTTTCGCCGAACAAAGCCATTGCGCCCCGCTTTTGAGCTTCCTCAATAGGCAGCTCTTCGGTTACAACGGGAACTGCGCTTAATATCTCTTCGTTTACAAGTCTTTCAGCTTCGGCAATTTCCTCCACGGTCATTGCGCTGAAGTGTGAAAAGTCAAAACGGCACTTATATGGGTCAACATAAGAACCCGACTGATGGACATGGTCGCCTAAAACCTTGCGCAGCGCAGCCTGCAAAAGATGTGCGCATGTGTGATTTCTTGCGGTAGCCATACGCAGTTTTTCGTCAACCTGCGCATGAACCCTGTCGTTTACATAAAATGAGCCTTCCTCAACCGTACATTCGCAGATATACTGTCCGCCTAAGGTCTTTTTGGTATCAATTACACGCAGAACATTATCTCCGTTGGTGACGGTGCCTTTATCTCCTACCTGTCCGCCGCTTTCGGCATAGAAAGGCGTGGTTTCAATAAGAACAACAACGTCTTCGCCTTCCGAGCAGGAGTCTACAGGCTGACCGTCCTTTAAGATTGCCTTAAGCTCCGTATCGGCAGATAATTCGGTATAACCCACAAACCTTGTGGTAAAGCTCTTTAAAGCGTCGTTTGAAGCTTCGTCCCATCCGCCCTTAAACGCCTGATTGGAGCGGGCTGTAGTGCGCTGTTTTTCCATAAGCTCTCTGAAACGGCTTTCGTCAAGAGAAAGATTCTTTTCCGCTAAAATTTCCTTGGTCAAGTCAAGAGGGAAACCGTAGGTATCATGAAGCTTAAATACGTCCTCGCCCTTAACGATTTCGCCCACAGACATTTTATCAATAATTTCCGCAAGTATCTGCGAACCCTTTTCAACGGTTTTGTTAAAGCTGTCCTCCTCGCATTTTAAAACCTTTTTGATGTATTCTTCCTTTTCCTTGACCTCGGGATATGCGTTTTCGTTTTCCTTAATTACGCTTGCGGCAACTTTGTAAAGAAAGCTCTCCTTCATGCCTAAAAGTCTGCCGTAACGGGCGGCTCTGCGGATAAGTCTTCTTAAAACATAGCCTCTGCCCTCGTTAGAGGGTCTTACTCCGTCGCCGATAAGGAACGTGGAGGCTCTCACATGGTCCAAGATTACACGGATAGCCACATCGTCCTTTTCGTTTTTCTTATATTCTTTGCCCGTTAATCCGCAGATAGTGCCGATAATGTTTTTGGCGGTGTCTACCTCAAACATATTGTCAACATCCTGCATAACGCAGGCAAGACGGTCAAGTCCCATACCCGTATCTATGTTTTTGTTTTTCAGCTGGGAATAATTTCCGTGACCGTCATTGTCAAACTGGGTAAATACATTGTTCCATATTTCGATTATACGGTCGGATTCCTCCGCCTGCTCAAAGTCAACAAAAGGTCCGTATTTTTCACCTCTGTCAAAGTGAATTTCCGAGCAGGGACCGCATGGACCGCTGCCATGCTCCCAAAAGTTGTCCTTTTTGCCCAATTTTATTATTCTGTCACGGGGAACGCCGATTTCCTTTGCCCAGATTTCACCGGCTTCGTCGTCCTCTTCATAAATGGTTACCCAAAGCTTGTCCTCGGGAATTTCAAGTACCTTTGTCAGATATTCCCAAGCCCATGAAATCGCTTCGTGTTTAAAATAATCCCCAAAGGAGAAATTGCCGAGCATTTCAAAATATGTGCCGTGTCTTGAAGTTTTTCCCACATTTTCAATATCGGGAGTGCGTATACATTTCTGGCAGGTGGTTACCCTTTTGCAGGGAGGCGTTTCCAACCCCTGAAAATATTTTTTTAATGGAGTCATTCCCGCATTGATGAGCAGAACCGAGTTATCTCCCTGAGGTACAAGGGGTGCGGAATCCATACGCAAATGCCCCTTGCTTTCAAAAAATTTAAGATAGCTTTCTCTTAAATCGTTAAGGCTTGTCCATTTCATTTTTGTTTGCCCTTTCTTTATGTGAAAAATTATTTATGTGACAAATAGTCTGCGCAGTGACTGCACCGCTTGTTTCAAAGCTACACTTCATTATACCAAATATTACATAAAAGTCAAGATTGCCGTATTTCTTCTACTGCATAGCTCCTGTCATCTGCTTGTGGGAATCGATCATATTTTCCACCATTTCTTTAATTCTGGCAGAGGGTCTTTCAAAATAAACATTATCTATAAATATTATTTTGTCATTTTGCAGGGCGTCTAATTGAGAAAAAACCTCGTTTTCCTCCAACATTCCCTTAGTGTATTTGCTGTTAACCAAAAGAATATCGGGCTGATTATCCAAAAGTGCTTTTGTATCAAAGCTGTAATTTTCTGCCTCCTTTGCCATATTAGTGCCAAAGCAGGACAAGACGGAGCTTTCAAAAGTGTTTCCGCCTGCAACGGTATAATTTTCGGTGACATAAACGAACTTGCCCACGGAAAAGTTATCCTTATTGCCCAAAAGCTTTGAGGTTTCGGAAAAGAACTGTTCGCCTGTTTCCGTACCCGTAAACATTCCTTCAAATATAAGTCCTATTGAGTTGTAAATCGAAAGAAATCCTTCTAAGGTGGTGGGTGAGGGAATTATAACCGTTTTTATCCCGTTTTGTTCCATTTCAAATATATCCTTGGAGGCAATAGAGGTAGAGGATATCACCAAATCGGGCTTAAGCTCGATAACTGCCTTAATATCGGGATTTGCAGTGCTGCCCACATCTTTGACGGAGGATATTGCAGGGGGATAGTCGCAATAGCTGCTTCTGCCGATAATGCTTGCCCTATAGCCCATTTCGCAGATTATCTCCGTTATGGCGGGGGAAAGGCAAACCACCTTTTCGGGGGCTGCTTTAATTTCCACGTCATTAAGAAAAAAAGGGTACGGGGAAGGCTCACTTATGTCTGTACTTTCATAAGTGGTATTGTCCGCTTCCTGCTTTTCATCATTATCACAGCCGCATAACAGCGACGAGACTGTTACCGCTAAAGAAAGCGTCAAGGATAAGATTTTTTTCATTTTATTTCCTTTCGGATATCAGAGCGTGTTCACATAAAGCTCAGCACGCATCTTTTCGGCAAATTTTGCCGCCTG
>CANEHP010000118.1 GCA_947427325.1 uncultured Clostridia bacterium
CCTCAGACTACCTAAAGAGGAAGATATTATTTTAATGTCTGAGAACATTTTATCTTTTTAAAGGTATCGAATTTTGCCTTGCAAAATTCTCTTCTTATGATATAATAACCTCAGACTGCGGAATGAGGAAAATTTATTTTAATGTCTGAGAACATTTTATCTCCGCAGAGGTATCGAATTTTGCCTTGCAAAATTCTCTATTTATGATATAATAAATACTATCTAAGAGAAGGGGAAGCTGAAATTGACTAAAATAGAGAATGAAATGAAGTATTTTGTCTTTATGAAGGAAATCGTAAAGCGGGATATTAAAAGAAAATATTACAAATCTGCCTTGGGTGTGCTTTGGACGGTGCTAAATCCTCTGCTGTCTATGTTGGTAATGACCTTGGTTTTCTCCACATTATTTAACAGAAATATTGACAACTTTCCCATATATTTATTATGCGGACAGCTGATATTTAGTTTTATTTCGGGAGCAAGCAGGCAGTGCCTATCGGCTATCATCGTTAATGCGGGATATTTGCGCTCTATATATATACCCAAGTATATCTTTGTTCTTTCAAGAGTTGTTGAGGGTCTTGTAGATGTTTTATTTTCATTGATTGCGTTATTTTTGGTTATGGTTTTTACCGGAGCGCCATTTACTCCTTATCTGTTTATGCTGCCGGTATTACTTGCTCTTGTTTTTATGTTCACGTTAGGGTTAGGTCTTATTTTGGCAGCCTATGGTACTTTTTTACGAGATCTTCAGCATCTTTATGGTATCTTTACAACTCTTTGGATGTGGATGTCAGCTATTTTTTATCCTATAACCATTATTCCGTCAACTTATAGGTTTTTATTTGACTTAAACCCGGCTATCCACTATATTTCAATAATGCGGGCAATTTGCTATCAGGGAACTGCCCCTTCGGAAAAAACACTTATAATTGCAACCTGTTATTCGGTTTTGATGCTTTTGCTTGGAATTTCTGTGTTTAAATCAAAAGAAAATAAATTCTTCCTATATATATAATGCAACCTCACAGAAAGGAACTTACACTGATGAGCGATACTGCAATAAAAGCAGAAAATGTTTCTATGATGTTTAACCTTAGCCGCGAAAAAGAAGTCAGGCTTAAGGAATATGTTATAAATTTATTAAAGCACAAGCTGTTTTTTGACGAGTTTTGGGCGCTTAAGGACATTTCCTTTGAAGTTAAAAAAGGAGACAGTTTGGGGCTTGTGGGTACAAACGGAGCGGGGAAGACTACTCTTTTAAAGCTTGTTTCCGGCATTATGAAGCCTACATCGGGGACTCTGACAACAGAAGGCTCTATCGCACCTTTGTTTGCAATGGGTACAGGCTTTGATTCAAGCCTTACAGCAAGGGAAAATATATTTTTGGTTGGCTCTATGCGAGGGTTTTCAAAAAAATATATGCAAAAGCACTTTGATGAAATAATTGATTTTGCCGAATTGGATAATTTTGTCGACGTTCCGTTGCGCAATTATTCCTCCGGTATGAGTTCTCGTTTAGCTTTTGCCATAGCCACGCTTGTTAAAACGGATATTCTGATAGCCGATGAGGTTTTGGCGGTCGGAGACGCAAAGTTCAGAAAAAAGAGCGAAGAGAGAATGAATAAAATGATTGATAACGGCGTTACTATTTTGTTTGTTTCTCACTCCTCCGCTCAGGTACAAAAGGTGTGCAAAAACGCAATATGGCTGGATCATGGGAAGCTTATTAAATCGGGTCCCGCCAAAGAAATCTGCAAGGAATATGATGAATTTTGCAAAAAGTAAATTTATTGTATTTTTGTCAAGCCATATAAAGTAACAAAGAAAGGAAGCATAATGAAAAAAATATTTTTTTGCATTTTAAGTTTAGCGGCTGCTTTTACCGTATCATTTTCAGCTTATGCCTACAACGAGGCAACATCTCTATATAATATTAATGAGCAGGCTGAAGAGGCGTCGCCGACAGCCGAAAAGACCACTGCGGCAGAACCGCCTGTGGAAGTGCCGCCCGAAACAAAAACCACCGCTACCGAGCCTGCCCCCACCACAACAGAACCTCCTCCTATTGTTACCGACCCGCCTGTAACAACTACCAAAGCTCCACAGATAGTAATTGTTACAGAGCCGGAAAAAACCACTGTTACTACCGCAGAGGTCACTACCACCACGAAGGATAATACTGAGGCGGAAACAACTACAACCGATGCCGATATAACTACCGATAACACCGAAATAACCACATCAGCACATTCAGAAAGCACTTCAGGCACTGAAAGCACCGTTCTTGTTCCGCCCGGAAATCCTGACGATCCCGATAATCGGATTGACGTTGTGGAAGGAGATCCCGGCGAGGATCTATCCACCATCATTCTTATTGTGATATTAGTAATAGCGGCATTGTTGGTTGTATTCGCAGTACCTCCGATAGTAAGAGTGATCAGAAAGAGTATTATTTATAAGTATGATTAATGCTGATTCTTAATAATCTTTCTTGATCATCTTAAAGACAGCTTTGCATAAATCCCACACTTGTTGCTTTGTCAAGCCGCCTTGCCATATCGCATATAGCTGCGGCGTCTTTCTTCGCATCAATCGCAGCCTTTCCGCAAATTTGTCTGCAATCCGATTAAGAAACAGTATAAGATGTAAATTAGGCAAAATTCACAGTATTAACGTTAAAAATAACACAAGGCAGCACCGCACAAATCCAAACGTAAAATAATGGATGTGCCGTGCTACCTTATACTAACAAAAAAGCAGCCTTAGCGGCTGCTTTTTATTAAGTTACAACTAAAATATTAGCCCAACTCAGCAAAATACTTAATGGTTCTAACCATCTGAGATGTATAGGAGTTCTCGTTATCATACCAAGAAACTACCTGCACTTCATAAAGATCGTCAGCAATGTGAGAAACCATAGTCTGAGTAGCGTCAAAAAGTGAACCGTACTTCATACCGATAACGTCGGAAGAAACGATCTGATCCTCGTTGTAGCCGAAGGACTCGGAAGCAGCTGCCTTCATAGCAGCATTTATGCCTTCCTTAGTAAGATCAGCCTTCTTAGCAACAGCGGTAAGAATAGTGGTAGAACCTGTGGGAACAGGAACACGCTGAGCAGAACCGATAAGCTTGCCGTTAAGCTCGGGAATAACAAGACCGATTGCCTTAGCGGCGCCGGTGCTGTTAGGAACGATGTTTGCGGCGCCCGCTCTTGCTCTTCTCAGGTCGCCCTTTCTGTGAGGACCGTCAAGGATCATCTGGTCGCCTGTGTAAGCGTGAATGGTGCTCATAATACCGCTCTGGATAGGTGCGTAATCGTTAAGAGCCTTAGCCATGGGAGCCAGGCAGTTGGTGGTGCAGGAAGCAGCAGAAATAATGGTGTCTTCCTTAGTGAGAGTCTTTTCATTAACGCTGTAAACGATAGTCTTAAGATCGTTGCCTGCGGGAGCGGAAATAACTACCTTCTTAGCGCCTGCCTTGATGTGAGCTTCAGACTTTTCCTTAGAGCAGTAGAAGCCTGTGCATTCGAGAACTACATCTACGCCGCCGCACTGATTCCAAGGAAGGTTTTCAGCCTTAGCTTCTGCGTAAATCTTAAGCGTCTTGCCGTCAACGGTGATTGTGCCTGCCTCGTCGTCAGCGGTAACAGAGTGAAGTCCTTCGCCGATTCTTCCGCAGTAGCCGCCCTGTGCAGTATCGTACTTTAAGAGATGCGCAAGCATAGAGGGCTTTGTAAGATCGTTAATAGCAACTATCTCGTAACCCTCTGCACCGAACATCTGTCTGAAAGCAAGTCTGCCGATACGACCGAAACCGTTGATTGCAACTCTAACATTAGCCATTGGAATATTCCTCCTGAAAATATATTTTTAATGGGTTTTGTATCCTTTTATATTATACTAAAAAATTCGAAAATAATCAAGGGGTAAAAAAGAAAAATATGGGAATTTTTCAGCTTGGCGGAAAACCCTTGAAAACTATGCTTTTATGCAAAACCGAAATTTTTTGAAGAAAATTAAAATTTTCCTATTGACAAACACAAAATAATATGATAACATATGAACAGATAAACATATATACAGATGAAAGGATGTTAAACTTATGGCTGATACCGAATATCTGTGCGCCGAAACCGAAACGGTGAAAACCGTTCTTGACAAAATGCCGCCTGATGAGATGCTGTATGATCTGGCGGAGCTATTTAAGGTGTTTGGAGATTCAACAAGAATTAAAATACTCTATGCGCTTTTTGAATCGGAGCTTTGCGTTAACGATATTGCCACCCTTTTGGGGATAACGCAAACCGCCGCTTCGCATCAGCTGAGGGTACTTAAAACCAATAAGCTTGTAAAGGCTCGCAAAAACGGAAAAATGATTTTTTACTCGCTGTCCGACGATCATGTTTACAAGATTATTTCACAGGGCATGGAGCATATTGAAGAGTAAGAACCTGCCCGCAATTATTTCATCTTATCTGTCTTATCAACGTAAATAAAAAAATAAAGAAAGGATTTTACCGTTATGAAAAAAATATTTAAGCTTCAAGACCTTGACTGCGCAAACTGCGCCGCAAAAATGGAGAATGAAATCAATAAGCTGGACGGCGTGGAGGCGTCTGTCAGCTTTATGACTCAAAAGCTTACCGTTTCCGCTCCCGATGAGGTTTTTGACGATACCATGAAAAAAATCGTTAAGCTGTGCAAAAAGGTTGAACCGGACTGCGAAATTATTCTTTGATAAGAAAAAAATATTTTTTAGCGATGTGCAAACCTCAATTCTAAATATGCGCTTTCACAATATATAGCGGCAGTTTATTTAAAATTATCCATATAAGGCGTTTGTGCCTTGCAAGATATGCGTTTTGCTCATGGCTAATATTTTTTGATTAAAGAGGTGCATAATGAAAAACCTTACAAAAAAGCAGAAAAAAATGCTCATAAGAATAATAATCAGCGGGGTTTTGCTGATTATGGCTTATATTGTCTGCGAACTTATTTTACATGATTTAAACAGGTGGGTAAAGCTGGGTGCTTTCCTTGCGCCTTACGGAGTTATAGGCTGGGATATTCTTTGGCGGGCGGTAAAAAACATTGCTCATGGGCAGGTATTTGACGAAAACTTTTTAATGTGCATTGCCACCATAGGAGCATTTGTTATCGGAGAGTACCCCGAAGCAGTATTTGTTATGCTGTTTTACCAAATCGGAGAGCTGTTTCAGGGCTATGCGGTGGGAAAATCGCGCAAATCTATTTCGGATATGATGGATATTCGCCCCGACTATGCAAATATTCGCAGGGACGGACAGCTTGTTCGTGTCGATCCCGAAGAGGTCAAGGCAGGAGATATCATCGTGGTAAAGCCGGGAGAAAGAGTGCCTTTGGACGGCATAATCATAAGCGGTACTTCATCTCTTGACACGGCTGCGTTAACAGGCGAATCTCTTCCCCGTCAGATTGAAGCCGGCGACGACGTAATAAGCGGATGTATAAACATAAGCGGTATATTGGAAATTCAAGTTACAAAGGAATTTGGTCAATCCACTGTTTCCAAAATTCTTGAGCTGGTGGAAAATTCGAGCAGCAAAAAAGCAAAAGCAGAAAACTTTATTACAAAGTTTGCAAAATACTACACACCTTGTGTTGTAATAGGCGCACTGCTGTTGGCGGTACTTCCTCCCCTTATTTTAGGCGGCTCTGCCCAAGTGTGGGGAGAGTGGATAAACCGTGCGCTGATTTTTCTTGTTATATCCTGCCCCTGCGCCTTAGTCATTTCAGTGCCTTTAAGCTTTTTCGGAGGTATTGGCGGAGCTTCTAAGCTCGGCATACTTGTAAAGGGCGGAAACTATCTTGAAGTATTGTCAAAAACAGGCTATGTGGTTTTTGATAAAACAGGCACTTTAACAAAGGGAGTGTTCAACGTTACCGCCATTCATCCCGATCATTGCTCCGAAGCGGAATTGATAGAGCTGGCGGCTTATGCGGAGAGCTATTCCAATCACCCTATTGCCTGCTCCGTTAAAGACGCCTACGGTAAGGACATAGATCAAAGCAGAATATCCGATGTAAAGGAAATAAGCGGTCACGGTGTGGAAGCGGTGATCGACGGCAGGAGGATTTTCGCCGGCAATGATAAGCTGATGAACGAGGCGGGGGTACAATGGCATCCCTGTCACCGCACGGGAACTACCGTTCATATTGCCATCGACGGAGCTTACGCAGGGCACTTGGTTATTTCCGATGAGGTTAAGCCCGACTCTAAGGAAGGAATAAGCGCACTAAAAAAATTGGGAATCATAAAAACGGTAATGCTTACAGGCGACGCCAAGGAGGTGGGAGAGGCGGCAGCAAAGGAATTGGGACTCGATGAGGTTCATACACAGCTTTTACCCGCCGATAAGGTGGAAAAAGTTGAGTCACTGTTAAAGGAAAAGGAGCAAAGAGGCAAAAAAACCGCTCTTGCCTTTGTAGGAGACGGAATAAACGACGCTCCCGTATTGTCAAGAGCAGATGTGGGAATTGCCATGGGCGCTATAGGTTCGGACGCCGCTATTGAAGCCGCCGATATTGTGCTTATGGACGATAAGCCCTCAAAAATTGCTTCAGCAATAAAAATCGCAAAGCGAACTATGGTAATCGTTCATCAAAATATAATCTTCGCCTTGGCGGTAAAGCTGGCAGTGCTTATTTTAGGTGCATTCGGTGTTGCAAATATGTGGGAAGCGGTGTTTGCCGATGTGGGGGTTTCGGTTATTGCTATAGTTAATGCCATGAGAGCGCTTAATATAAGAAAAATCGCTAATCTCTTTTAAAACTGTCGGATTAGAGCGTGTTCACATAAAATCAGTATGCAGATTTTCGTGCATAATTTTGTTG
>CANEHP010000119.1 GCA_947427325.1 uncultured Clostridia bacterium
AGTTTTTCCGTATTCGCCTCTCACAAGACCCTTAAACTCTTTTGTAACCGTCTTGTAACGCTCGCCCGTAATTACGTTAAACACCGCCTGTGTACCGACAATTTGCGAGGTAGGCGTTACCAAAGGAGGATATCCTGCGTCCTCTCTTACTCTCGGCACTTCCTTAAGCACCTCGTCAAGCTTATCCGACTTGCCCGCCTGTTTAAGCTGGGAAATAAGGTTGGAAAGCATACCGCCGGGTACTTGATATAAAAGCGTGTTCGCATTAACGCCCATAACCTTGGGGTCAAGCTGTCCGCTCTTAAGATACTTTTCACGAAGAGTCTGGAAGTAGTCCCTTACCTCGTTCAAGGCATGCAGGTCAAGACCGGTGTCATACTCCGTACCCTGCAAAGCCGCAACCATAGATTCGGTAGAGGGGTGGCTTGTACCCATGGCAAGGGGAGAAATAGCGGTATCGATTACGTCTGCTCCTGCCTCAATGCCCTTTAACAGCGACATGGAAGCAAGTCCCGAGGTGTAGTGCGAGTGAAGCTGAATGGGGATCTTGACCGCCGCCCTTAACGCCTTTACAAGCTCATAGGTGGTATAGGGCTTTAACAGACCCGCCATATCCTTGATACAGATACTGTCTGCTCCCTCGTCCTCAAGCTGCTTTGCAAATTCCACAAATTTTTCGTTGGTGTGAACGGGGCTTAAGGTATAGCTGATACAGCCCTGGAAGTGTGCGCCCTCCTTTTTTGCCGCTTTTATGGATGTTTTCATATTTCTTATATCGTTAAGAGCGTCAAAAATTCTTATTACGTCAATGCCGTTGGCAACGCACTTCTGAACGAAGTATTCAAGCACATCGTCCGCATAGTGGCGGTAGCCCAGCATATTTTGTCCTCTGAACAGCATTTGAAGCTTGGAATTGGGCATTTCCTTACGAAGAATACGAAGTCTGTCCCAAGGGTCTTCGTCCAAAAATCTAAGGCAGGAGTCAAAGGTCGCACCGCCCCAGCATTCAACGGAACGATAGCCGATTTTGTCCATAGTGCCTAAAATAGGGCGCATTTCGTCCATTGTCATTCTTGTGGCAATAAGGGACTGATGAGCGTCACGAAGGACGGTTTCGGTAATTCCGACTTTCTTTTGATTAGCCAAATTTTCGTTTGCCATAAAGTGTGGAGCTCCTTTCTGAAATTACGCATTAAGGGTAGCTATAACCGAGCCTGTGGAAACGCTTTCGCCCTTGCTTACGTTAATGGAGGCGATAGTGCCGTCTCTGTCCGCAACTACGTCGTTCTCCATTTTCATAGCTTCCAACACGGCGATAACAGTACCGTTTTTAACGGTATCGCCCACCTTTGCCTTAACCTCGACAATAGTGCCGGGCATGGGGGCGGAAATTTTTACATTTCCCGCTGAGCCTGACGCCTTAGGTGCGGCAGCGGGCTTGGGGGCAGTCTTGGGTGCGGCGGGAGCTGCTGCGGCAGCGGGCGCTCCGCCTTCTGCTTCTTCAACCGTAACATCATAAGCGGTTCCGTTTACAGTAATATTATATCTTTTCATAATACCGATTCCTTCCTCTTACTTTTGTGTATTTATTTTTCCTTAATATACAAAATTGATGTGCTTGCGTGCGGGAGAAATAACTCTCTTGCCTGAAAGAGCCTCTAAAGCGCCGTTGACTGCGGACCAGATTTCCCCCGCTTCAATAACGCCCTCCGCTGCGCCTTTTGCCACTGCGTTTATTGCGCTTGCCTCGTCCGCTGCATATTCTTCCGCCTTCTTATCCAATTCTTCCTTGGAACTGCACTCATCGGCGTAAAGGAATACGGCGGCGGCCTTGGGAGTAACGGGAGCGATAACGGCGTTTTCAAGAGCCAAGGTCAAATCCGCATTTGCACCGCAGAAGACCGTATAAATTCCGCCCAGCGCATTGCCTGTTATAACGGAGATCTTAGGCGCAGTAGCTGCGGCATAGGCTTGCGCAAGCTTTGCATTGCTGCGTACAGAGCCTGCAAGCTCCGCCCTGCTGCTGGCTTCAAAGCCCTCGCTGTCCACAAATGTAACAACGGGAATGGAGAAGCTGTCGCAAAGGGTAACAAATCTTGCGATTTTAGCCGAGTCGTCGGCGGTAAGTCTGTCCGCCGTCTTATTGGTTGCCACAAATCCCACTGTTTTCCAGTTAAGGCTTCCCAAAGCGGTATAGCTCGCCTTTCCGAATTGGGAGTACAGTTCGATAAGGCTGTCCTTATCCGCTATCGCCTTGACCATTTCCCCGCCCTTTAACGATGGGTCGGCAGTCTGCTCGGTAACGGCGAAACAGTCGTTTCCGCCAACCTCCAAATTATTCTGAGGCAAAATGGAAACCAATTCCCTCGCTTTTTTCAGCGCCTCCGCCCTGTCCTTAACGGTAATGCAGGAAACACCCGACAAAGCGGCGTTTTTCGCCGTGCCTGCGTCCTTAGTTCCGTCGTTTGCAACAAAAGGAGCGGTAACAAACAATTCCGCCTTTTCCGTCATAATAACAAAATCCGCCATAGCGGCCAAAATGGCGGAAGTGCCGCCGCAAACGCCGCTGACTATGGCAATTTGAGGAGCAACGCCCGAAAGTGATGCTGAAGCGTTGGCGATTTCGCCGTAAGCGGAAAGAAGCTCTGCCCCTTCCGAAACATCGCCGCCCTTTGAATCGTACACCGCAATAACAGGTGCGCCGTTTTTAACCGCTTCCTTGTAAAGTCTTACGATTTTTGCCGCGGCAGCCTTGCATACTGCGCCGCTTTTAACGGCCGAATCCTGAATAAAAGCATAGACAAGACCGCTTTCAATCTGTCCGAAGCCCGTAACTGCGCTTTCTCCTGTAAATGCGGATAGCTCGGTAAAGCTGTCCTCGTCAAAAAGAGAAAGGAGAGCGTTTTTAGCTTCGCTTTGCGCAGCTTCTTCCTTTAACTGCGCCAAGGTTTTGTTAGTTGCCACTTTTGTTATGTCCTCCGATCTGTTTTTTATAATAATAAATGATTTAAAAAGCTTAAACGGGGCGGCAAAAACTTTTTTGCGCTCCCGGTTAACCCGGTGATGATTTATTGCTTTCTCAAAAAATCAGCGCCGATTTATGCCTGCTTTTGGAAAGGCTGTGATGATTTATGCCCGCTGTCAGGAAAGTTGGCGGTAATTTACTGATTATAAAAGAATTTCAAAATTCACAAAATAAAAATCCGCTCCGCCTTGCTCCACTCCTTTTTATTTTGCGAACCGGTCGGAATTTTCCTTGAAAATTCCGACACTTTTTGAAATTCGTGCTGTCAAAGCAGCTGTGCTGAAACGCACCCGCTTTCGGGCGGTTCTGCTGAAATATATATCCGCCCTCGGAACAGCCGTGCATATGCCTGCTGTTATACATAAAGAATTGCGGATAGATTTTTATCGCCCTATAAACAAGACTGTCAAAAATTTATCCACAATACATTATACATTATTTAGTTATTTTTTGCAAGAGCAATTACAATTTTTTTCCTCAAAAAAATCCGAAATGGAGGGGATTTCTCTTTTATAGCCGAAAAGCATAAGCTGCCAATCGGGGACGGACGGTTCTATAACCGCCGACGCCGCTCCCTCATGCTCCGCATTGTTGAGAGAAGCACGGCACACTCCGTCAAAAAGGTACTTATCGCCCCGATATTCGGTAATACGGAAAACTCCGTCCAAAATACTGCCCTTCATGGAGGCGGCGACCCCTCCATTTTCCTTTGCTTCAAAAACAATATCGGGAAGCTCGTAATTTCTTTTTATTTCTATCATATTTCTTTCCTTTTTACCGCTGTTTTTTTGAGAAGAATCAGCCTTTCCTGTTTTTCCCTCGGGAAGAATCGGTCCTTCCGATAGCCGCCCTAAGGGTTCTCATCTCCTCGGCGGTAAGCTCCCTGTACTCTCCGGGCTTCAGCATACCGAGCTTGACTCCGCCCACGCTTGTTCTTTTCAGCCTTGAAACCTCCAAGCCCACGGCGCTGCACATTTTTCTTATCTGCCGGTTTTTGCCCTCGGTGATAATAAACTCAAGAACCGTTCTCTCCTGTTCCTCTGTAAGAACATTTACGGTGCAGGGCTGTGTGACTGCGCCCTCTCCGATCTCTATGCCCGCCGTCATTCTTGCCAGCTGCTCCTCGTTTACCTTTGAGGGTACGGTCACTCGGTAAATTTTGGCGATATGCTTTCTCGGGTGGGTAATATCGTTGGCAAAAACGCCGTCATTGGTAAGCAGTATAATTCCCTCGCTGTTTTTATCAAGCCGTCCCACGGGATAGACCCTTTCGGGAACGTCCTTAAGCAGATCCGTAATAAACTTGTCCGAATGGGCGTCCTCCATTGAGGTAAGATACCCTCTGGGCTTATACAGCTTTATATAGCGCAGCTTTACCGATTTTGCGTCAAGCTTTTCTCCCCATACGGTAATAATATCCTTGTCGGGGTCTGCCTTGTCGCCCACCGAGGCAAGGCGTCCGTTTACCCTAACGGCGTTTTTTTCGATCAGCTCTTCCGCTTTTCTCCGAGAGCAGTAGCCGCTGTCGGAAATAATTTTTTGCAGTCTTGTTATCATTTTAATTCCTTTTTGATTTTGCGGCAATACCCCGAACCTTGCAAAAAGCTCGGGGCTTGCGCCGTTTGTATACCGCTATGCACCGTGACCGAACCTTTTACGGCAGATCCCGTAACATATTTAACCCGTTCCGATTGTTCTTATCCGACAAAGGGATCGGATCAAAGCTTCATTTCTTCTCTGCCCCTGTTGTCAATTCTCTTTGCGGAAATAACAAACAATGTAACAAAATAGCAAAGAATTATTATAAGAACTGTTATTCCGATACTGCCCCAAAGGTTGACGGCATCCGTTTTATCTCCGAATAAAGCGTTCTGAGCCTGAGAAGTAAGGGTGAAGGGGTGAAACTTATCCGCTCCCAATGCGCTGAACAGGGTGGTCAAAATTACATTTCCGCCGTACATAACGGCCACCGACAAGCCCGCCTTAGAGGTACATAAGCCCAAGGTAAAGTACACTGCCGCCATAAATGCGTCGAAAACCGCCACGGACAGCGCCGTAACCGCTACGGCATCAACGGGTATGTCAACGCCCGAGAATACCAGAGAGGTCGTTCCGTAGCTTATCCATACTCCGCAAAAGCCGATTGCGGCTATTGTCAAGGGATAAACGATAAATTTTGGCAAAATATAAAGCTTAGGCGTAAGCCCCGCATTCCAAGGTATTATCATAGAGCGTTTTTTAAGCTCGCCCCCTGCGGAATACATAGTTACCAGCATAGTAACCAGCATAAGGGTGCTTGTAAGATCGCCCATCGCTCCCACTATACTCAAGGACGCCATATATTTCTCATCGGTCATTGGACCGAAGTCCATATCGGGGGACGCCGAAATGTTCACCGACATATCCGTTTTCATATCATTCACATTTTCGCTTATGCTCGGCTTCCCTTCTTCAAAGTCAAAATCCGTATTTTCAATAGCGGACAGCATAAAAACGGAAAGCCGCATTAACAGCGGAGAGGCAACGGCAAACAAAACCGCCGCCAAAATAACGCCCCACATTCTGAAGGAGCGGGTAAAGAACATCATCTCTTTTTTTATGCCTGTTTTAAGCATCTCCGTTCACCACCTTCAAATAAATATCCTCAAGGCTTTCCGTTACCGCCTTTAATTCGGAGGGTACTATGGAATTTTCGCCAAAGGTTTTCATTAAAAGCCCCGCCGCCTGCTCAAGCTGATTGGTTCTCACTACAAAAAATCCCGTCTTTTCGTAAAAATCCACCTTGTCGATCAAGGGATCTTGCTCCAAGCCCTTTATAAGACCAACGGATCTTTCGTCGGCGTTAAACAGCTTTACCTCTATCTCGGGCTTAGCGTAGCTCATAAGCACATCGCTGATTTTTCCCTCGATAACCATTCTTCCGTTTTTAAGTATTCCGATACTGCCCGCAACCTTTTCCACGTCCGAAAGAATATGCGTGCAAAGGATAATGGTACAGCCCATATCCGAAAGGCTGCGGATAATATTCATTACATCGGCTCTTCCCTCGGGGTCAAGGGCGGAGGTAGGCTCGTCAAGCACCAAAACCTGCGGGTGGTCAAATATGATTGCACCGATACCCATTCTCTGGTTCATTCCCCTTGAATAGCCCTTTATAACACGCTTGCCGCCCTCGCGCATACCTATGATCTCCATAACCTCGTCAATGCGCTTGTTTATATCTCCCTCATAATTGCAGCAGGCTGCTATATATTTAAGATATTCATAGCCGTTCATATAGTTAAACAGCGAGGGAGTTTCGGGAAGATAGCCGATCTTGATCTTTTCGCTTTCTTTATACTCATCGCCTAAAATAACGTCTCCGCCGTCCTTTGGGATCACGTTGCAGAGAATATTCATGGTAGTGGTTTTACCGCAGCCGTTCTTCCCCAAAAAGCCGTAAACCTCACCGTTGGGAACATTCATATTAAGTCCGTCCAGCACGTGAAATCTTCCGTAGCTTTTCTGCAAATTACGAATTGTAACCATAATCTGCACCTTACCTTTCTGATTTTTCTTAAGCATTATTTTAGCACAGGGAATATGGATTGTCAATAGAATTTACCAAATATGTTTGTATTAGACAATTATTTTAAAGTAATATTGTGGAAATTGTAGATACTTTATTGCAATAACGGTTTTGATAAGGTAAGAACTTGTTCTCATGGAAATTGGCACGTATCTTTTCGGCAAATTTTGCCGATGACTGCGTCAAAATTCCT
>CANEHP010000120.1 GCA_947427325.1 uncultured Clostridia bacterium
TATAAGTTGACCAAACACACACAGTATGCTATAATGAAAGTAATCAATTTGTAATTTCAAAGAAAAGGGAAGTCAAATGAAAATACTTTCGATAGAATCCTCCTGCGATGAAACAGCCTGCGCAATAGTGGAGGACGGCAGAAAAATAATATCAAGCATTGTCGCAACACAGATTGACGAGCACAAGCTTTACGGCGGAGTTGTACCCGAAATTGCTTCCAGAAGGCACTGTGAAAATATTGTAGGAGTATGCGAAGAAGCCTTGGAAAAAGCGGAAATGACCTTGCAGGACTGCGACGGAATTGCCGTTACCTACGCTCCGGGGCTTATCGGCGCACTTTTGGTAGGGGTAAGCTTCGCCAAAAGCATTGCATTAGCTCTAAACAAGCCCTTAATTCCTGTTCATCATATAAAAGGGCATATTGCCGCCAACTATATCGCTCACCCCGATTTAGAGCCGCCGTACTTATGCCTGGTAGCCAGCGGGGGACACTCTCATATAATTAAGGTAAACAGCTATACAGAGTTTGAAACAATAGGAAAAACCCTTGACGACGCAGCAGGGGAGGCATTTGACAAAGCGGCACGCTCTATGGGGTTCCCTTATCCGGGCGGAATTTATATTGACAATGCGGCAAAAAAGGGAAGCTGTGCAAGATATAAACTGCCTGTTCCCAAAACGGAAAACCCTTATGATTTTAGCTTTTCGGGATTAAAAACCGCTGTTATAAATCTTGTTCATAATTCCGGGCAAAAGGGCGAAGCGATAGATGTTAACGACCTTGCCGCAAGCTTTCAGCATACTGTTTGTGAGATACTCAGTTCAAAGTTCATAAAAGCAGCGCTTGACAGCGGCTATAAAACAGTTGCCTTGGCGGGAGGAGTGGCTGCCAACAGCGGTTTGAGAGATTGCTTGTTAAGGAAGGCGGAAATTCATAATCTAAAGCTTTATCTTCCTCCCATAAGCTTATGCGGAGACAATGCTGCAATGATAGGAAGTCAAGCCTATTACGAATATTTATCGGGAAATATTGCGGACAGTGCTTTAAACGCTGCGGCAAGTATTAAAATAAGTTAGAGTAATAATTGGAATAAAAAGAGCAGTGCATTTTCAGATGAAAATCTGTATCACTGCTCTATTTTTTAATTTTTGCCTGTATTCTTTTTGTCTTACGGGAAAATTTCAGATGTCTGACTATATGAGAAAATCTGTGAACACGAAGTATATCGTTTATTTCTGCACCTACAAACAAAATAATCATACATATATAAATCCACAGTAAAAAAAGTATTATTGCCGTAAGGCTGCCATATACTTTTGACTGATTACCAAAATTGTCTATATAAAATGAATAAAGCACCGAAAAGCCAATCCAGCCAACTGCGCTTATAACAGCGCCCGGAAACTCATTTTTGAGCTTGGTTTTCCTATCCGGAATTATTGTGTATAAAAGCAGGAAAAACAAAACCAAAACGCCAAAGGCAACAAGCCAACGGATTACTCTAACCGAATTGGCAAAGTTTTCCATGAAGGGATGAAGTGACATCAGAAAGGATAAAATTCTGTTGCCGAAAACCATAAGAATAAGAACGACAGTTAAAGCGGCTATCAGACCCAAGGTATAAATTACAGCAATAATTCTTAGCCTTATATAGCTTCTGCTTTCAGTAGTTTTATAAATCGAATTCAGTCCGTAAATTATGCCCAAAACACCCTTTGAGCACGCCCACAATGCAGTAATGGTTGTAATTGAAATAATAGCTCCCGAGCCATATTCTCCCGCTTCGGTTAATATGTTCTTCAACAAATCACTTATTTGAGGAGTTAGAAAATCCGAAGCCCAGCCTTCTATATTTGTGTTGCTGAAAATAGGAATGTATTTTAAAAGACTTAATAAAAGCATTAAAAACGGAAAAATTGAAATAAATGTGAAAAAAGCAGCCTGAGCGGCATAAGCTGTGAGATTATCGGAATTAAAGCGGTTTGATATACGCTTTATTCCGTATATAACAGATTCAAAAAATCTCAATATGCCGCCCATTAAATTCTCCCTTAATAATTATTTATATCTATAAAGTGAAATTTTTTCAAAACCGTCTAAAAGTTCATCGGAAAGACCAAAAGCCGCTTCAACCCCTTTTGCTACACATTTCAGCGCATCGTCCGCCACGTAGCAGGGGGCGCCTATAACCTCTTGTATCAATTTATCCAAGCCCTTAAGCAGCGCTCCGCCGCCTGTAAGCACTATTCCGCTTGCCAAAATATCTCCCACCAATTCGGGAGGAGTGCGTTCAAGGACATTTTTAACTCCTGCAATCATTTCGTTCACCAGATCAATGATAGCCTCATAAATATCCGACTCACTTATTTCTAAGCTTTGGGGTAAGCCTTTTAAAAGATTGCGTCCCTTAACTATCATTTTTCTGTTTTCATCGGGATGAAATACATTTGCGATTTGCATTTTAGCTTGTTCTGCGGTTTTCTCTCCTATTATTATTTTATATTTCACTGAAATATATTTTATTATGGCTTCGTCCAATTTATTCCCCGCCATTTTAATAGATGTATCCTGAACAATACCGTTAAATGAGGTAACTGCAATATCTGTTGTTCCGCCGCCTATATCGACCACCATTGCGCCCTTTGCCTTTGATATGTCAACTCCTGCGCCTATAAGGGCGGCAATAGGCTCTTTAATTATAAAAACCTTTCTTGCGCCTGCGGAAAGAGCGGCCTCAATTACCGCACGGTTTTCAACGTCTGTAATAAGCGAAGGAACACAAAGGATAATGCGAGGCTTTAACATCATACTGCCGCTGACTTTTTTAATAAAAGCGGCTACCATTGCTTCAGCGGTATCGTTGTCGGAAATAACTCCGTCCCTTAATGGCTTTACCGCAACAATATATTCGGGAGTACGCCCTAACATTTTATATGCCTGTGCGCCAACTGCGAGAACCTGATGCTTCTTTTTATCATAAGCAACCACGCTGGGTTCGTCTACCACAATTCCTTTTCCGCCTATTGTTATTATGGTATTGGCAGTACCCAGGTCAATTCCTATGTCTACTGATGACATAAAAGCCACTTCCTTTCAATTATTCACATTTTTTCTTTATTTATTACAAGAAATTCTATTAATGAGTTAAAATTGTTATCGATTTTTCCATTGATTACCGCATTTAGCAAATAATCCAAGGCAGCGCCAACTTCTTTGCCCTTAAATCCCATTTTAACAATATCATTTCCGTTTATCGCCAGCTTTTTCAAGGAAAAACATTCTTGCTCGCAAATAATATTTTTTGCAGCTTCGGCGGCTGATCTATATTCCTCTATTCTTCCTTGCGCTGTCGGCGCTTTTGCCATATCATCCGCAATATGAACCTTGATCAAGTCAAATAAAAGGTTCTCTCCGTATTTGTTTAATTGCTTTTTTAATATAACATTATCATTTTTTATAATCATATCGTGACGCTTAACAAGCGCTAAAACACTTTGGAATGTGTTGTTGTCAAAACGAAGCTCCTTCATTCTTTTTTCGCAGATTTTACTGCGTATTGAGGCGTGGCCCTTAAAATGCCCCTCTCCGTTATAAAACTGAAAACAAAAGGGTTTGCCTAAATCGTGAAAAAGCATAGCAAGCCTTAAACTAACAATAGGTTCAGTACTGCAAATTGCTTTTACCGTATGCTCCCAAACATTTAAATTATGATAGTGAGTTTTTTGCTCAAAGCCTACGCAAGGCATAATCTCAGGGATTATTTCTCCCAAAACATCCGGATATTCCATAAGTACGGGATATAAGTAATCTGCTTTTCCGCAAAGCATTTTACATAATTCGGAATTTATTCGTTCGGGTGAAATAGCTTTTAACAGGTGTTTTTTATTATGCAGTGCAGCAGCGGTTTTTTCTTCGGCTTTAAAACCGTAAACCGACATAAACCTAAGACCCCGCATAATGCGCAAAGCGTCCTCTTCAAAACGTTTTTCCGCATCTCCCACACATCTTAACGTATTTGCATTTATATCCTTTACGCCGTCGAATATATCGACAATGCCTTTTGAATCCGAAAAAGCAATGGCGTTTACGGTAAAATCTCTCCTTGCCAAATCCTCTTTTAAATTCGGAGTAAAGGAAACATTTTCGGGATGACGGTAATCCGTATACCTTCCGTCTGTTCTGAAAGTAGTTATTTCGGCGGTATTGCCTTTGTGCATAACAGTTACGGTTCCGTGCTTTATGCCTGTTTCCGCTATTTTATAACCCTGGAAAACCTTTTTGGTTTCTTCGGGAATGGAAGAGGCAGCTATGTCATAATCCGATACGGGTATTTCCATTATGCTGTTTCTAACGCATCCGCCTACTGCATAAGCCTCATATCCTGCGGCTTCAAGCTTTTTTATAATTTCTTCTGCAAATTCAGAAAGAACTATCTTTTTTATCATCTTAATCTATCTGCTATTTCATTGGATTTACGGTAAATATCCTCAGGCTTTTCTCCGATGAAGAATTCTCCGTTTTCATACAGTATTTTTCCGTTAATCATTGTCATTTTCACATTGCTTTTGCTGCCGCTGTACACAAGGTTACTTGCTATACTGTTCAAAGGCTGCATATTAGGCTGATTAAGATCTATCATAATCAAGTCTGCGTTTTTTCCCTCGGAAAGACAGTCGCTGTCAACAAGTCCCATTGCCAAAGCTCCGTTTTTTGCGGCCATAATCAGAACATTTTGTGCATCGCAGACCGCTGCGTCCTTTTCTCTTATTTTTTGCAGTCCTGTTACAAGGAACATTTCTCTGAACATATCAAGACAGTTGTTGCTTGCAGGACCGTCTGTTCCTATGGCAAGGTTAATTCCTTTTTTCTGCATTTGCCAAACAGGCGCAATGCCGCTGGCAAGCTTAGTGTTTGAGCCCGGGTTTGTTACTGCCCAAAGACCTCTGTTTTTAAATATATTCATATCGTTTTCATCAAAGTGAACGCAGTGGAAACCGCCGCCGCCGTATTCCAGCATACCCAAATCCTCAAATAAAGCGGTAGGTGTTTTTCCGTGGCGCTCCTTACATTCCGCAACCTCTTTTTCCGTTTCGGAATTATGAGTAAAAACGGGAGCTTTAAAGTTGCGTGAAAGCCTTGCAACCTCCTTCATTAATTCGAGAGAGGTGGTGTATTCGGCATGGAAGCCTAACTGATAGGAAATAAGCTCATTATAATTATTGAACTTCTGATATTCACGGGCTAATGTCTTTGCATTTTCCGCACCGCCGTTAACCGCACCGCAAAGAGCCATACGATAGCCTGTATCGACTGCCGCCGAGGCAATGGAATCTCTGAAAAAGTACATATCAAAGCATGAGGTAATGCCGCCGGTTAAATATTCCATTATTGCAAGCTTGGTAAGGATATACACATCATCCGGAGTAAGCTTGTCTTCTCTCGGAAAAATCTGGTTAAATAGCCACTCCTGCAAGGGAAGGTCGTCCGCATAGGAGCGAAGAAATGTCATAGCGGAATGAGTGTGGGCATTTTTAAAGCCGGGCATAATTAAATTGCCCTTGCAGTCAATCTCACGGTCAAAGCTTTCAAAGCTTTCAACGCTTTCAACGTTTTCAACAGGTTTTCCCACATAGCTGATTTTACTGCCATTTGTATGCAATTCTCCCGTAATAATGGGGCAGCCTTTATCATTATTGTTAAGGGGCATAATTCTTGCATTATAAAATCTGATTTTCATAACAAACCTCACTTATGTTGTATTTTTTTATTTCATAACTTACTATATAATACCACAAAAATACACTATGTTTCAATACTTGTTTTAAAAAGGAAAATGAAAAACCGTGAAAACGCCTATTAAAAGCTGTTTCAGCGGTTTTTGTCATAATAAACAAATTTTTAATTTGATAAGCCCAATTCATTTGCAATGTTGACTACTGAGGCTCTGATAAGCTTTTTAAAAAAAGGTGCAGCCTTATCCGCCGCCTCCATTACCTCTTTATGTGAAAGAGGAGTTTCTGTAAGTCCGCAGCCTAAATTTGAGACACAGCTGATACCCACTATTTTCATTCCCGCATGATTTGCCGCAATGGCTTCGCATGCCGTACTCATACCTATAGCGTCTGCGCCTAAAAGTCTGCACATTTTAACCTCCGAGGGAGATTCGTAATTAGGACCTGTAAGCTGAATATAAACGCCTTCCTGAAGCTTTATATCCAATTCCTTAGCTGTATTTCTCACAATTTCTCTAAGCTGTTTATTGTAAATATTGCTCATATCGGGGAATCTTACACCGAGAGATTCAAGATTTGAGCCTATCAAAGGGCTTGGAACAAAATTAGCTATCTGGTCGGATATAAGCATAAAATCACCGGCAGAGTAGTTGGGGTTAGCCGCTCCTGACGCATTGGTTAGGAACAG
Organism: uncultured Clostridia bacterium; assembly: GCA_947427325.1. Taxonomy (GTDB): domain Bacteria; phylum Bacillota; class Clostridia; order Oscillospirales; family Ruminococcaceae; genus Ruminiclostridium_E. The sequence goes on from CANEHP010000120.1 coordinate 6,423, forward strand.
AACCTCCGCTCCCATTTTTCTCATAAGTCTTGTCGGAAGAACAACATCCTGCATAGCGTAGCCCTCATAATAATGCACCCTGCCCTGCATAATTACAACAGGCACTTTTTCAATATATCCGAATACAAATCTGCCCTTATGTCCGGGTACGGTTGAAAGAGGGAAGTCCTCAATCTCATTGTAGTTTAAAATTGCCTTAACATCAATTTCATCAGCAAAAGCACCTAAGCCCGAACCTAATATAACGGCAATTTCAGGTTTAAAATCTATCTTTGCCTTAAAACATTCGTAGCACTTTTCCAATTTTTCTTCTGCTGTCATAATATTAACCTCCGTTTGAA
>CANEHP010000121.1 GCA_947427325.1 uncultured Clostridia bacterium
TCTTTTTTTTATTCTATTGTTTTTTATTTATTTTCTTGTTCTATTTTAATTTGTTCTATTACATGTTTAATACTTTTATAACATTTATCTTATCATAACGTATTCATTAAATTTCACCTCACTGTTGATTAAGAGATTCTTTCAGCTTTGTGAGTGCGATTTTGGTTTCCGCAGTGGTTTCGCCCAAAAGGGAAGCGATTTCCTGCACGGCTGTCATTTGCTTTTCGATAACCTTGTCGGTAATTTCGATAGTGCTTTGGCTTAACTCGTCCTTAGCCTTTTTCGCCTTTTCCTCCTCGGTAACATCACGCATAATGCTCATTACTATATGATAGCCAGGGTCGTATATCAGGGTTTGTTCAACGTATTTGTTGTATTCGGCAAGGAAGATACGCTTATCGTGAATGTTCACGCCGCTTTCAATAACGTCGAAGAAGGGCAGGGGGTCGAGAATGCGGACTACCTGTTCTCCCAAAACATCAGAAGCGTTGGAGATATTCATAAGCTTTAATGCAGCCTTATTTATCTGCTGAACTTCAAGGGATTCGTTCAGTACAATGATTGCGTTGGGTGTATTTTTGATAATCGTATCGGAAAAGCTTTCCGCTTTTTCCTTCAGGAAGGGCAGGCACATGGAAAGATCCGCTTTGCCGTTGTAAACGGCAATGGCCTTTTCATGGCAGGTGTTATAGCCGCAGCTTCCGCAGTTTAGCTCGTCGGCGGGGCTTCTTTTGCCCATTTTTTTGAGAATTTCCTCAATAGCCTTGCTGCCGGGCATAAGACGCTTAACTCCGATAAATTTAAGCTCCTTCCGCATATCCTCATCATCCAATGCCAAAGCGTCAAAATCCTCTTTCTTGGCGTATTTATCAACCACAACGGTATTGGAAATACAAGCGTGGCGGTTTTTCTCGATAACCGGACCGCTGACGCAGCTGCCGTAGCAGGCGGACATTTCAATAAAGCATTTTCCCATTTTTCCCTCGGAAATCTCCTTAAGGGCGTTTACGCAGTTTTCCACTCCGTCGATATGGAGATAGGTATAATCGGGATTTTTGCAGTTCATTGAGTGGAGAATACCGCCGCCTGTGGGGAAAAGTCTTGCTTTTCCGCCCAAGTCCTCCCTATCCTCGCAGGGTTCAAACTCTACTCCCGCTTCCTTCATCCATGCGGAAAGCTCCTCAAAGGTAAGCACGCAGTCAACTATTCCGGGGTAATCCTCCGATTCCGCCTTTTTGGAAATGCAAGGTCCGATAAATACGGTTTTAGCCTCGGGATTACGTTTTTTGATCTCCAAGGAATGCGCCTGCATGGGGGAAACTACCTTGGCAAGGTAGGGAAGGGTTTCGGGAAAGTGCTTTTGTATAAGCAGATTTACAGAGTGGCAGCAGGAGGAAATTATAAGCTCCTGTTCTCCCTTTTCCACCATTTCATCATACTTTTGTTTTACAACGGTAGCTCCCTCGGCGGTTTCCTCCGCCCCCGCAAAGCCTAACTTTTTCAGCGCTTTTTCCACGGCGGTAACGGTAAGTCCCTCATAGTTAGCCACAAACGAGGGCGCAATGCTGGCGATAACGGGACTGCCGCCTGCAATAAGGGCTTTTGCCGTTTCCACGTCGTTTTTTATCTCCTTGGCGTTCTGGGGACATACAACAAAGCACTGACCGCAGAGAATACACTCGTCTTCAACAATAAATGCCTGATTTTCAAAAAACCTTATGGACTTTACAGGGCAGTGGCGAATGCACTTATAACAGTTTTTGCAGTTGGATTTTTTCAGTTTAAGATATTGGCTCATAAAATATGTACCTCTCTAAATCTTTTCACAGCACAAGGCTGTATTGGATTAAGCTTCTGCAAGAGCGGGCAGTTTAACGTGCTCTTCAAAAAATTCCTTAAAGCTGTCCTCGTTAACGCCGAAAATCTGATCGTCCACTTTTACGGAAACTCCGTTCATGCAATGACCCAAACAAAATGCTGCCGAAACCGCAACCTTATCCTCAAGGCTGTTTTCCTTAATGGCACTGTTAAGCAGTTCGATTATCTTGTATGAACCTCTGATGTGACAGGAGCTTCCTACGCATACGTTTACTTTTATCATGGGTATATTCTCCTTTTGTTAATATAGGTTTTTTCAAATAACCCGCTTTATATTGCAGCGGGGAATTTACTTTTAAGATTTGGAATTCAAAATTGTTGTATATTTCTGCGCTATTCGCAGAGACAGAAAAACTGACGCCGCCCCAAACAGTGTTAAAGGAAGTAACGGAAACAGTGAAGGCAGAATATCTACTTGTGCAAGCGGCATAAGGAAGGATACGGCTTCTCCCGCCTTGGAACCGATTGCCGAAAGCGAAGCGGGGAACACTATAAGTCCGCAGCTAAGCAATATAGCGTTGATATTTTTTTTGCACAGCTCCGAAAAAAGGAGGCAGATTTCCGCAGAGCAAAGAAGCACCAGCAATCTGCGTCCGTATAAAAGGGTCATGGCTTGCAGAACAGTGATATCGGTTTCGGAAAAAGCGAATATTTTCAGACTTACAAGCGGCGCACTAAAACAGGAAAAGCTTCCGTATTCCTCCACAGTTTTTATCAGCTCCGTGCCGTAAACCATTGCCCAGCAAAAAACGGTGCAGAGAAGCAGAAGCAGCTGTTTTCGCCGCCACAGCTTACTTCTTCCCGCTGAGGTGCTATGCAGCAGCATATTCATATTTGACTGCCGCTCCTGCGACATTATCGGCGCTAAAAGCAAAATCAAAAACAGCAAGGAGACAAGTCCCGATGTACGTTGATATTGCTGTTTGTAAAAAACGGCCTCATAAGGTGCGTTAAGAAGAATCCATTCTCCTCGGGAAGCGTTTTGAGCTATGGAAAGCATTTGCTCCAGTGCGCCTATTCGGTATGGCTCCTCTGCATTTTTCAGTTCGTTTTGCAGCGATGCGACTGTTTCTTCGGTTACAGGTCCCGCATATTTTTCTTGATAGTAATCCAAATACATATCATAAGGAGAACCTTCACGCAGCGGTGCGCTTGTATTAACCAGATAAACCGCCAGAACTGCTAAAAGCAGTGCACCTTTTCTGTCGATCATCAGCTTTTTCAGCTCCTGCACAAATATTCCGCCTTGCCCCGATATACCGCTGAATCTTTTTCGGACGGAATCCTGCCAGCAAAGAAGAATATTTGCTGCGCCAATGGGACGCTTTTTTTCGGCAACGATAAGGTTCAGCACTGCAAAGCCCAAGCATAAAAAGGGCAAAATAACGCATATAAGGTCATGTCCCGATATCAGGCTGCCAAAAAAGGACAGGTTAAGATATTTGGTCAGCACGGAATGGTACAGTATGTAGCTGAAAATGTTGATATAGCGGAATGCAGCAAAAATAGAACTCGGAAGAATAAATGTACAAAGGTATTCCGCTCCGATAAAGAGGCTTCCCGCCCCCAGCGCAAGAGAAAAATTCGAGATACAGGACATTATCAGCCACAAGACAAGTCCCACAAAGAATACTCCAAAGATTTTGACGGCAATATAACGCAGCCAAAACTCGCCGATAGTCATAGGTGTGGGAACATTATAGAAATCGGGTATAGACTGCAAGGTACGCCCCCACTCTCCCAAGCCGTGATAAACATATCCGCAGAGAAGGATTTTTGTGCCGCATAGCAGGATAACGCTGATGCATGAGGCAATAAACATAATGCCGATACGTATGGAGGCTAACTTAATTCTGCCGCCGGAGGCTGCGTGAATTACCGACCACAGCCCCTCCCTGCGTTCCGCAAGAAACAGGCAGCACACCAAAATAACGGGGAGCAGCACGCAGAAATCGGTCCATCCGTCCGCAAATACCTCCGTCACAGCCAAATCGTGACCGAATGTAACAGGCACGTCAATCATTGCCGCAAAATCCTCGGCGGTTTTGACCGTGTTTTCATAAGCGAAAGTGCCGGGCTTTGAAAACAGGCTGACAGACTGAAGATTTTTCGCATTGTCCTGAACCTTTTTCAGATAATCGTTATAGCCAAGTAAATAGGTATACTGTTTTTCAATATCTTCATTGGCGAGCAGCCTGTAATTACTGTCCGTGCTGTCGTCCCACACTCCGTCTATTATCTGCTGCAAAGTGTCGTCCTGAAACTGTACGGTCTTTTCAAGCCCCTCTTCCCAGCTTAATGGGGACAGCTCTTCTATTGTTTCATGGTAAACGTTTCCGTAGTCTCGAAAATCATCGCTGAAACGCTTATTCTGATAAATAAAAAACCATGTGCTGATTACAAGAAGCGAAAGAAGGAAAAGAAGAAAGGGCTTTCCCAATAATATGCGTTTTGTTTCCACTTTACTCAGCTCCTAAAAAAGTCATATATACATCTTCCAAGTTATTTCCGTTAACTTCGGCGATAAGGTCGGCGGGAGAGCCGTGAGTTATCAGTCTTCCGTTTTTCATAAGCAGCACCTCTCCCGCAATAGACTCAATATCGGATACGATATGTGTTGTTAAAAAAACTATGCGGTTCTCCGCCAAATCGCTTATATAATTACGTATTCTCAGCCGTTCCTTTGGATCAAGTCCTGCGGTAGGTTCGTCAAGAATAAGAATCTGCGGATTGCCCAACAGTGCTTGTGCCAGCAAAACACGCTGTCTCATTCCGCCTGAAAACCCGCCGAGCTTTTTATGAGCCGCATTCTCCAGGCTGACAACCTCTAAAAGCTGCTTGATTTGTTCATTTGCTTCCTTATGGGGAATTTCCTTGATCGACGCTATGTACCGCAGAAATCCCACGGCGGAGTATTCGCCGTACATACCCTGCTGCTGCGGCATATAGCCTATAACCGAGCGGAACTTTTTACCCAGTTCCAAAATTTCCTTTCCGTCCCACAGTATTTTTCCGCCGTTACGTTTGACATTATCGGTGATAAGATTCATCAGAGTGCTTTTTCCTGCTCCGTTGGCGCCTAAAATTCCGTATATGCCGCTTGAAAAGGTATAGGAAAAGTCCTGTAAAGCAATTTTTTCTCCGTATTTTTTTGTCAGTCCCTCAATTTTCAGCTCCATGTTATTACTCCGTTTGATATACTCATATTTGCTACTCACCAAAATCAGGCAGATTAAAAGCGTGTATTTCTATATGGCCTGTTCCGAAATCCGACTTGTTTATATAGTATCGGGGAGAAAAATCATAATCATCTGTAAGGATAATCCGTTCGGGGGTTTCTCCGCAGATAAGTCCCGCTCCTAAAATCTCTTGGCGGAATTTATAGTTTATTTTAACGCTGCCAAGGTCATTACAATCCCAATCGTAGAAGTGCATAGTCACCTCGTCCAAGGTAACCCCTTGATTCAATTCTTCATCAGAAAGATATTCATAAGCGACCATACAGTCGGGAAAACAAGCAAGCTGATAGTTTCCTTTCAGTCCTGTATTGATAAGCTCCTTTTTTCCCTTTGCGTAAGAATTTTCGATTATAATGCCGTCTTCAATATGATACTCCGCTTTTGTTCCTATGTATCCGTAGATAAGATGCTTATAGATAAGATGCTCATCCGTTTTGAATAATTCATCACCAACGCCTTTGTCGGGATTCCATATATTATATGTATAAGAATCGCTTTCCTTGTTATAAACAGGCATTATAAAGCTTTCTCCATCCGCCTTAATATCAAAGCTGGTGTTATGAACGGGCTGCAGTTCGTCCATAGAGCCGTCTAATTTGTAATAATAACCTTCACGAACTGTTAATCCGCTTTCGTCGACCTTTGTTAAGTCAATAATAAAAACTCCGTTTAGAACTCTCATCCCAAATTCTCCATCATATCCTTCGGCTTTTGCAAATGAGGATATATTGTATATTGAGGTTCTTTCCGTTCCGTCAAGATTCATGCGAATAATATCATCATTTCCGTCAAATGTATAGAGAAAACCTTTATAACAGCAAATTCCATAGGCAGAATCAAAAAATGCGTTGCAGTCTTTGTCCGTATGATTGCAGTCGGGTCGTCCGCATAGCTTAATTATCGTGTCCGAACCGTGATCGGCATATAAAAGCCATGTTTTTGTTTCGATATTACACATAAAGTATGAACCCGTATCAGTACACTCGAAGCCGTTTCCGTAGGTTTTTATTCCCTGCCGTTCCGTGCCTGTGCGCAGAGTCGAAATAGGACAGTTTGACGGTTTTGAGGGCACTTCGGGTGATGCAGTGCTGATTGAACAGCCTGAAAAGACCGTGCATAAAAGTATTGCGCATATAAAATTTGTAATCCTTTTTTTCAAATTCAATCTCTCCTTTAGTCAAAATTGCCACATTAACTGTGGCAATTTTGATTAAAACATGTATTTACTCATCAACAGATGAAGTAATTTCGTTAGAAGCTATATTATATTTTCCAATAGCACGGAGAAATCTGCCATATCCTATAGTTCCATCTGACCTGATATATTTATTATCAACAGATACGCTTGTATGTGTCCCAAAAATTGCGTCACCGTTTTTTTGGGAAGGAGCCGGCATAGCATCAAGCAATCCGTCAGCATGTATTTCAGCAGACATAGTCAAAGCACGTGAGCTTGACGCAGTTGCGCTTGCTTCCTTTGAAGACGCTGCCGTATCGGTGCTATAAGTACAATATATTTTGCCATTAGGTAAAGTCATTTTGCC
>CANEHP010000122.1 GCA_947427325.1 uncultured Clostridia bacterium
CCTGTCCCATTAAGGGTATGGAGGAAGCGGTTTTACAGTCAAGACTTTCCCTTTGCACCGCTGCAAAAACCGTACTTAAAAATCTTTTGGATTTGCTTAAGGTGGAAGCTCCGGAGAAAATGTAGCATTAAAAAACTTATAGTCTTTTTATAATCAGGAGGACACGGCTTAAAAAATGAACACTGACGACGGGCATCAGCGAAATATTATCATTAAACTGAAAGAAAAACAATTTCCCCATGTCTTTGATTTCAAAAACAAAAAAATCGACGTTTCTTTTTTAGATAATCCGAATTACATTAAAAACGCTGTAGGAAATGTGGATTATAGCGATTTTATAGCTTTGCCCACAGGACTTTTAAACGGTTCAGTTCTTAATTCTTTAAAGATTGACGCAAACTGCGAGCAAGTCAATTTGTCTGTTGCCTCTTCCTTTTCTTCACTTTACAATAATAAAAAAATCGGCGCTGTAATCGGAGCAAGTATGGAAGAGGTCGAGCCTTTTGGTGAAACAAGCTTTACCGAGCTTATCTCGATTTATGATAAACAGGTTAAGGTATTAAATCAATTTGCGGATTTTTTTATTATTGATAAAATAAAAACTATGATCGATTTAAGAGCCGCCCTGCTTTCCTGCAAAAAAACCGACAAGCCTGTGCTGGTGAATATTGTGGCGGATCGGTTTGAAAATACCGAAAACTGCGCCGCTTCTTCTCTTGGCGGCTTGGTTACTGCGCAGGAAATGGGCGCTTGCGGCTTCGGGTTTTGCTGTGATAATGACGAAAACCCTTCCGAAATTGCCGCAGAGCTTTTAAAATATGCCAAAATCCCCCTTATTGCCGATTTAACGGAAAAAACCTTTTCGGACGGCAATATTCCGAAGGAGATAAGCACCGTAATATGCAGAAGCGGAAATCCTCATAGCTTTGATAAAACGGAAGTTACCGGCATCGTTGAACACAAGGACGATTTTTTTATCTTTACGCACTATGGAAATGTTTTTTTCCTTGAAGCCGACACAACGGAAATTTCGGAACCTATAAAATGTCAGCCAAATATGGAAGAAATAATTTACGAAAAATGTAAATCTTCCTGCGATATTTTGCGTGTGGAAGTAAACAGCATAGACGACGCATTGGATTTTGCCCGTAATTCGCATATGTCAACGCTTCCGGTGATGTTTCTGTCCGAAAACGTTATGGCGTTAAGAATGGCGCTTATGCTTTATCAGGGTACTGCGCTTATTGACAGCTCTACGCTTATTCCCGAAAAGGAGCTTGAAAAGATGTGCGAAAAATACGGCGCAGTAGTTTATTAAAAATGTTTATTGAAAGGATTTTTAAAGATGCATCTCGAAGAAAAAACCTTAGAAAGCAATTTAATTTACGACGGTAAGATTATTAAAGTATACAAGGATAAAGCAAAGCTTGAAAACGACAGCGAAGTAACCAGAGAAGTTGTTAAACACCCCGGCGGAGTGTGCGTCGTTCCGCTTACGGAAAATAATCAGGTTCTTATGGTAACGCAATTCCGTTATCCCACAGGAAAAGTGCTTACCGAAATTCCTGCGGGAAAGCTGGAATGGGGCGAAAACCATTTTGACTGCGGAAAGCGTGAGCTTAAAGAGGAAACGGGCTGCATTGCCGAAAAATTTGATTATTTAGGCTGTCTGCTCCCTACTCCCGCCTATGATACCGAGGTAATTCACATGTATCTGGCGCGGGGACTTTCACAATCGGAGCAAAAGCTTGACGCCGATGAATTTCTCGACGTTAAGAGGATTCCCTTTGACAAAGCTGTGAAAATGGTTATGAACGGAGAGATAACGGACGCTAAAACCCAGCTCGCCTTACTTAAAACAAAAATTCTTCTTGAGAGTGAGCGGAATTAAGGTAACCGTTGTAGGCTGAAAGAATTTCTTTTTCAAGCTCTTCCCTTGCGTTGGGACTTATAGGGTGTACAATATCTCTGAAATTGCCGGATTCGTCCCTTCTGCTGGGCATGGCTACAAAAAGTCTCTCATCTCCCTGTATAATTTTTATATCGTGAATGGCAATAGCATTTTCGAGCGTTAGCGATACCACTGCACGAAGCCTTGGCTCGTTCATTGTTTTTCTTATTCTTACATCACTGATATTCATATTTTTGAGTTTCCTTTCATCTAATAGAATAATAATGATATTTTTAGCATACAAATCTGAAATATTCATAATAACTTGAATACCCATTAAGTTTTGAACAATAATTCTTTATGACAAAAGGCATATTGTTTGGAAAGGTTTTTTATGGAAGATTTTCTTAAAGAAAAAAAGCATATACACTTTATAGGAATTGGCGGCAGCGGTATGTACCCATTGGCGCAAATTCTTCATTCAAAGGGCTTTTATCTTACAGGCTCGGACAATAACCCCACCGAAACCCTTGATTTGGTTAAAAAAATGGGTATTACCGTTTATATGGGACAGAGAGCGGAAAATATAGAGGGGGCAGATCTAATCGTTTACACTGCTGCAATTATGGACGACAATCCCGAACTGATTGCCGCAAGAAGCAGCGGTGTTAAGGTTATAGAACGTGCCGATCTTTTAGCTCTTATATCAGCAAGATATGCCAACTCTATCTGCGTTTCGGGTACTCACGGAAAGACTACCACCACATCAATGCTTACCCAAATCTTTCTTGCAGGGGGAGTAGATGTTTCCGCTGTAATAGGAGGAAAGCTTAAGGCGATAAACGGAAGCGGAATTGCGGGAAGCAGCGATACTCTTTGCTGTGAAGCCTGTGAGTTTTTGGATCATTTCCTTAAATTATCCGTTGACATTGCCGTTGTGCTTAATGTTGACGAAGATCACTTGGATTATTTTAAAAACTTAGATAATATTATAAAATCCTTCCATACTTTTTGCGAGCATGCCAAAAAGGCTGTTATTATCAACGGAGACGACCGCAATTCTATGACGGCGGTTGAGGGAATAAGCAAAAAGGATATTGTTACCTTCGGAAGAAGCGACAAAAATAATTGGTATGCGGAGAACATTGTTCATTCGGGAAATCTCGAAACCTACTTCACCATAATGCACAACGGCAAAAGATTTTGCGACGCCGTTATTCATGTTCCTGGAGAGCATAACATTATTAATGCGCTTGCTGCCGCTGCTGCCGCCGAATATTCGGGATTGTCCGCCGAAAGCGTTGCAAAGGGTCTTGACGATTTTATGGGAGCAGGCAGGCGCTTTGAAAAATTCGGCGAATACGGCGGAATAACTGTTGTAGACGATTACGGTCACCATCCCGCTGAAATAGCCGCAACATTAACAACCGCAAAGGCTATGTCCTTTAAGAGGGTTTGGGCAGTTCATCAGCCTTTCACATATTCCAGAACCTATATGCTTATGGAGGATTTTGTCAAGGCTCTTTCAATAGCCGATAAGGTTGTTCTTACAGAAATAATGGGCAGCCGCGAAAAAAACACCTTTAATGTTTATGCCAAGGATCTTTGTGAAAAGATTGATGGGTGCGTTTGGTTTCCCGAGTTTGAACAAGTTGCCGATTATGTTTGCAAAAATGCGGAAAAGGGCGATTTAATAATTACTCTTGGCTGCGGTGATGTTTATAAGGTGTCAAGAATGATTTGTAAAAAATTAGAAGAACGGTTTCAATAAAACAATGAGGAAGGTACAAAACTATGGGCAATATGGATTACATGGATACTGCATTACCTTTAAAAAGGCGTATTAAAAATCTTGTTTCACAGCTTACCTTGGAGGAAAAAATCGGTCTTATCCCCACAAGGCAAGCAGCAATTTCCCGCCTTAACATAAAAGAATACAGCTATGGCACGGAGATCGCAAGAGGTTATGTCGGAAGAGATGATTCTGAAACTTCCACTGTTTTTCCACAGCCTATCGGTCTTGCCTCAATGTTTGACACTGAACTTATGGAAAAGCTTGGGGAAATTGCGGGAAATGAGATCAGATATTATGAAGAGCACACAATGGGACACCATTTAGTCTTATTCGGACCTACCGTTGACCTTGCCAGAGATCCCCGCTGGGGAAGAAACGAGGAATGCTACGGTGAAGATCCATATTTGGCAGGACAGTGTGTAAAGGCTTACACCAAAGGCATTGTGGGAAATAAGCCCGAGTATTACCGAGCAATTCCCTCTTTAAAGCATTTTTACGCCAACAATAACGAAAAAGACAGAGGCTTCTCCAGTTCAAATATCACACCCCGCACAAAATATGAATATTTTTATCGTGCATTCCGCCCTGCGATAGAAGCAGGTTATGCCCCCGGAGTTATGACATCGTATAATTCCATAAACGGATTGCCTGCAATGATAAATCCCGATATTGACGAGGTATGCAAAAAACAGTGGGGTATGAAATTCGCAGTCACCGACGGCGGCGATATGGCTCAAACGGTAACTCATCACCGATTCACAAAAAACCACGGTAAAACTGTTGCAATGGCTTTAAAAAGCGGTACAGACATAATGTGCGATGAGGCGGAGCTGGTTGCGGATTCTATAAGATATGCATTGAACAAAGGTTTGCTTACCGAAAAAGAGCTGGACAAAGCAGTTGTAAACGCTTTATATCCCCGCTTTTTGTCGGGCGAGTTTAATCCCAGGGAAAACAATCCCTATCTTGACATACCCGAAAGCACGGTAAACTGCTTTAAATATAAGGTGCTTAACCTACAGGCGGCAAGAGAAGCCATTACTCTTTTAAAGAATAATGGTATTCTCCCGTTAAAAAAAGAACGAATAAAAAAGCTTGCGGTATTGGGGGTTCATGCGGATACCGGTTTTCCCGATTGGTACACGGGCAAATCTTCTTATAATATAACTATTCTTGACGGCTTTAAAGCCCTGCTGCCCGACAGCGAGATCATATACGAAGATTGCAGAGATATTGTTGCAATACGATCTGTTGAAACAGGAAATTATCTTAAGGTAAACGATGATGAAACCGTTACTGCTGACGGAGAATTTCCAAATGATGTAAGATGTCAATTTATAAAAGACGATTGGGGCGGGGAAATTACCCTTACATCTGTTAAAAACGGAAAATATCTTACAATAGACGGCTCGGAATATAAGGCGACCTGCACCACCACTTACACTTGGTTTGTAATGCCGATTTTGAAGCCCTCCGTTAAAAACGAAGCCGTTACCTATAAAAGCTGGGATAACAAGGCTGTTTTTGCGGATAAGGACGGAAAAATCCGTTTTGGCGAAAAAAGCAGAGTTGAAGAAAATCAGCTTTTCACCGAGGAAATAATTCACGATGGCATTGAAAAAGGCATAAAAGCGGTTAATCGTGCGGATTATGCAATAGTTTGCGTTGGTAATAACCCTATGATTGTAGCAAGGGAAGAATATGACCGCGAATACATAGAACTTCCTTTTTTCCAGCAGGAGCTTGTGAGAAATATTTATATGGCTAACAAGGATACGATAATGTGCCTTATTTCAAGCTATCCTTATGCTATTCCCGAATTTGACAGAAGCATACCTGCGATTTTATACACTGCTCACGGCGGACCGGAAATGGGTACTGCCATAGCGGAAACAGTTTTAGGCACAAATAACCCCGCCGGAAGAACGCCCATGACTTGGTATATTTCCACCGAGGAGCTGCCCTCCATAAATGATTACGATATAATTGAAACCAAATCCACCTATCAGTATTACGATCGCTTCCCTCTTTATCCCTTTGGCTACGGCTTAAGCTATTCAAGATTCAGATACGGCGGACTTGCTGTTACGGATAAAACAGATTGTTTTGAAATATCGGTAAATGTTGAAAATCTGTCTAATTTAGGCGGCGACGAGGTTGTACAAGTTTATCTGTCCGAATTAAACAGCAGATACCGCCGCCCCTTAAAGCAGCTCTGCGCCTTTAAGCGTGAGTTTATTGACGCATTGGAAAAAAAGACCTTTACCTTTACCGTAAGCAAAAGAGAGTTTGCCCGCTGGGATGTTGTTCGTAACGATTACAGCTTTGACGAAGGTATGTATTTAATATACGCAGGCGGAGTAAGCGATGACGACCGATGCAATACAAAGATATTTTTAAGCGGCAGCAAGCCCTTAAACAGAAACCTGTATAATAAAACATCGGCTGTTAATTTCGATGAAAAGCAGGGTGTTGAGATTAAGGCACTCTCCAACTCCAAGGGCGAATATATTTTCGGAAAAGAAACCTTTGGCGGAAGATTGGTATACTATAATTGCAGCTTTGACAACTTCAAATCTATAATTGTAAAGGCTTCTACCGAAGGAAATACTGCTTCTGTTTCCTTTGGCGCAGAGGGCGAAGTATTAGGTTCAATCAAGCTTCCTCCCTTTGTTGAACCTGAAAAATTCAAAGCCTTTGAGCTTAAAATTGAAAAAGAAATACGTGGAGTACATGATTTAACAATATACTTAGGAAAGGGAGCAAATATTTTAAGCTTTAAGTTTGTATCAAAAAATGATGAAGAAGTTATAAAAACAGAAGCTGAAGCTGTATCCGAAACCGAAAATGAAACCGAAACGGAGTCGGAAAAGGAAATTGATGAATAATACCGATAACCGACGCAGATAGGCGTCGGTTATCAGTTTTAATTACAAAAACAGAGCCGATGCATTATACATCAGT
>CANEHP010000123.1 GCA_947427325.1 uncultured Clostridia bacterium
GATAGATCCAGTTAACCATATCGTCGGTGGAGAACACCACAAGCGATTTGATAAAGGCGTAGTCGTTTTTAGTGCCCTCCTCGGACTGCTGATGATCATTTGTACCGTAAACATACAGCCTGCCCTCATACTCAACCGCCGTAGGATCGGCACAAAATATGCCGGGCGAGGTCGGGTTGGCGTTAAGCTCGGTTTTATACACATTTTCGCTTGTTTTGTCGATTATTATGCCGTTGTTTAAGCTTGCCATAATTTCCTCCTCGGATGGTTTGTTTCCGATGTCCCGGGTAGTTCCCGAGGTATAATTATCAGATGTTTGGGCAGTTTTATCGCCCTGTTCTCCCTCGTTGCTTGAACAGCCCTAGGTAATAAGCAAGGCGGCTGCACACAATAGAGCCGTTGATTTAACTATTTTTCTCATTTTTGGGTTTTTCCTTTCGGTTTGAATTTTTATGCCCGAATCTGCTTGTAATTATATTATACAAGTGAAGTATATAAAGTCAAGAATCAGTATTCGTTTTGTGCACCTTTTTATCACAATGTACACTTTTAATTTGCAACTCGGCAAATTGGGATATAGTATTGCATAAATCAAAGGATAACAAGGATATGATATAAATAAGAACTTGTTCTCATAGAAATTGGCACGCATCTTTTCGGCAAATTTTGCCGATGACTGCGTCAAAATTCCTTGAAATACACGAGTATTCCTGCGGAATTTTTCCTTGTCCTCGACAAAATTTGCTCGAAAATCCGCGCACCATTTCTATGAGAACAAGTTCTAAAACTGATTTGTATTATGATTTTTCGCTTCAATTATCGGGGCGAAATTTCTATTTGTACAAATATATTGAAAAGTAAGGCGAATTGTGATATACTTCAATAACAGATATGCTTTGTAAAAGGAAAGGATGACAAAAATGGCAGATTTAATGACGGGACTTCACCGTACCCACTACTGCGGCGAAGTCGAGGGAGTAGGAAATGAAGTAACGGTAGGCGGCTTTGTTCAGCGCATAAGAGATAAGGGCAGCCTTATCTTTATAGATTTGCGCGACAGAACAGGCATAGTACAGCTTGTGTTTGACGATACCACGGCCAAAGATGTTTTTAATAAGGCAAAAACCGTCAGAAGCGAATTTGTTCTTATGGCAAAAGGCATTTTAAGAAACCGTGAAAGCATAAACGCCGAAATTAAAACAGGAAATATGGAAATATTGGTAAATGAGCTTAGGATTCTTGCAAAGGCACAGACTCCTCCGTTTGAAATTACCGAAAACTCCAATGTTAATGAGGAATTAAGACTTAAATACCGTTATCTTGACCTGCGCAGAGGAAGCTTGCAGAAAAATCTGATAACACGCTCAAAAGTTGCCAAAACCGCAAGGGATTATTTCTATGAAAAGGGCTTTATTGAGCTTGAAACTCCTATGATGATGAAATCCACACCCGAAGGCGCTCGTGACTATCTTGTTCCGTCAAGAGTCAATCCGGGCAGGTTTTATGCTTTACCTCAATCTCCGCAGATTTACAAGCAGCTTTTGATGATTTCGGGCTTTGACCGTTACATTCAACTGGCAAGATGCTTTCGTGATGAGGATTTGCGTGCCGACAGACAGCCTGAGTTTACCCAAATAGATATGGAGATGAGCTTTGTTGATGTGGACGATATTCTTGAAATCGGCGAAGGCTTTGTTAAGAGAATAATGAAGGATATTGCTGATATCGATTATCCCACCCCCCTATTAAGGCTCAAATATAACGACGCTATGGATTTGTACGGCAGCGACAAGCCCGATATCCGCTTTGATATGACGATTAGGGATTTAAGCGATATAGTCAAGGACAGCGGTTTTTCCGTATTTTCCGACGCAGTTAAAAACGGCGGCAGCGTAAGAGGAATCGTAGCGAAAAATGCAGCCTCTGTTTTAACCCGCAAGGAAATAGACAAGGAAACCGAATTTGTAAAGGGTATCGGCGCAAAAGGTCTTGCTTATATCCGCTGGGTTGATGACGCACCCAACTGTTCCTTCGGCAAGTTTATGGCTGAGGGCGAGTTGGAAAGGATCATGGAAAGATTGGGCTGCGAAAAGGGCGACGCTGCCTTTATTGTGGCAGATAAAAACAAGGTAGTACTGCCCACATTGGGAGCGCTGCGCCTTAAATTGGCTAAAAAACTTGACATTATACCGAAGGACGAGTTTAAGTTCCTTTGGATTACCGATTTCCCGTTCTTTGAATATAACGAGGAAACGGGACATTGGGACGCTATGCACCACCCTTTTACCATGCCCAACGACGAGTGTCTGCAATATCTTGATACTGCCCCCGAAAAGGTTTTTGCAAAGGCTTACGATCTTGTGTTAAACGGCGTCGAGCTGTGCAGCGGTTCTATGAGAATTACAGATTACGAGTTGCAGCAAAAAATGTTTGAAGCGTTGGGACTTTCCGATGAGGAAATCAAGGCAAAATTCGGATTTCTTGTTGACGCATATAAATTCGGCGCTCCCCCTCACGGCGGCATGGGTATCGGTCTTGACCGTCTTACAATGCAGCTTTTGGGAGTTGACAGCCTGCGTGATGTTACGGCATTTCCAAAGGTTAAGGACGGCAGCGAGCTTATGTCCGAGTGTCCTGCCGCAGTTGATGACACACAGCTTAAGGAGCTGCATATCAAGGTAACGGAGTAAAAAAGCCGTTTAAAAAGCATAAAAATTAAGCAGGTTTTCCTTAAAGGCAGCACTTTCCGTCAAGAAAATCCCCTCTGCGTAATGTAAAATAAAAGCAGGAGGAGTGAAAACAATGGATAATGCCGTATTTCAATCTCTTGCAATTATTGAAGAAAAAATTCGGGAAAAGCTTACCGTAGAAACAATTTCAGAAGCCGTACATTTTTCAAAATACCATTTTCAGCGTATGTTCAGAGAAGCGGCAGGCGACAGCGTTATGCGCTATGTTACAAGGCGCAGGCTTACTTTGGCGGCTGCCGATTTAATTGAAACCGAAGACAGTGTTCTTGAAATTGCTTTAAGATACGGATATGATTCTCATGAAGGTTTTATCAGAGGTTTTAAGGCTTATATCGGAATTACTCCGAGGGAATACAGAAAATATTATTCATATATAGGCACTCCCATCACAAAAGCGGAAAAGGAGAAAAGCGCCATGCTGTATTCTAAATCTACCGATGAAATGATTTGTGAGTTAAACGGTCTTATTGTAGAAGCGAGAGAAACCGCCGCATTTATAAGGAAAAATAAGGATAATGATTCCCCGGTCTCCGCTTGTTATTTGGATTTTTGGGAATATATAGCGAATAAAACCGATAAAATGGCAGAAACCTTGACAGATGCGCTGAAACCTATTGCCGAAACTGCCAATCATCCCGATAAAGTAACATCGGTCATAAAAACCGATGAAATAACCGCAAGATTTATTATAATAAAAATCATAGACAGGGCGGTATTTCAGTTAAGCACTATAGAATTTCAAACAGGACTGACAATATCCAGGGCGAAACCCGAGCACCGCAAAGAGTTAAATTACTTAGGCAGCAAGCTTACCGTTCTTTTGCATAAGGCGAATGTAACCTATGCGAAAATGACTGTTTTTCTTGTTGAACTCTCAAAAATGATATTTGAGGATATGAAAAACAGCGCAAGGAAAAACATTGATAAAGCGGTACAAAAGGGCAGGGAAGCAACAGCCGCACTTTCCGATGTGTCCGCACATTACGGCTATATTAAGGAAGGTGTTGAAGAAATTGTAAATGAGCTTATTTTTTTGCCCATAGAAAATGTATCAACGGATTTTTTTAATGTCCTTACCGATCGACTGGATATTATAAATTTTTCAGCGGAAATGGAGATATTAAGAAATCCCTCAGACAAGCAGCTGTTTAAAGGTATCGAAGAATTTAAAGAGCAGCTTTCGGAAACTGCCCGTTTTTTTGACGCCTTGTCGGAGGAGATCGTCAATTCCTTTGACAGCAAAAAAAGCGCTTTGATCAGCAAGGCGGAAAGAAAAAGATACGGCGATATGGCTTTTAAGGAAAAGGTTCTGCTGTTCTACCTTAAAGGTGAAGCTCAAAAGTTAGATAAGCTTATGACCGACGAGCAAAAAGCCGCCTTTAATAATATTTTGGAAGAAATGAATATTGCGGTGCGATTGGCAAATTACAGCGAATATTCGGGAAGCGACAGCTTGTTGAATGTTGAAAATGAATTAGCCCGATGTATGGAAAAAATATATTCACGTCTTATGGGAATTAAAAGCGAACTCGGCGTCTGCGGCTCGGCAGTTGGTTTTCTTGCAGAAGAAATAAGAAAACACGGCGTTTTTCTAAGTACTCGGAAAGGAGTATGAATGGGATGTCTAAATACAGCTTGAACATAGCAAATAAATATGGGGAAGCTTTAAGAGATTTTAATGATAAATCTGAAGCCGAAGATTATTTTATTTCGTATAAAGACGACTTACTAAGCAGATTGAAAACGATCAGCACCAAAGCGTCTGAGTTTTTTCCCGACTATACGATTGAAAGCCTAAAAAAATTAGAAAAATGGTATTTTGATTTGTATGAGAGACAATCATTTGATCGGGAGGGATTGACACAAGAAGAGCTTGAAAGCATGATGTCTGTTTATTGGGGCGAGGTTGTTATTAATAATAACAAAGACGCAAAATGGGTGGTTGCGGAATATCCTTTTTCACAAAAAAAGTATGAATTTTTAGTAAAAAAAGGACTTTGCAGTGTGTCAGTAGTTAATAAGTTTCATCACTTGTATAATAAGCAAGGCAACAAGCGAAGAACTCTGTTATTCAGAGAATATAATCGGTATTTCGCAAGGTAACTTTCGGTTTATAGAATTGTCAGATTATTTAAGATTATGTAAGCTATTGGGAAAACAAAATGAGCATAAAATATTATGATATAGGATTAAATTTGTTTTGCCGCCAATTCAAGAATCCCGAAAGGATAATTGAAGACGCAGCAAAAAATGAAATCGCCTGTATTTTAACAAGCACGGATATGAAAGAAAATACGAGGATCAATGAGTTTTCAAAAACTCACAATGTATACGGAACAGCAGGAATACACCCGCATAATTCGGATTCTGCCAAAAAAGAGGACTTTGAGCTGATAGAAAAAATAGCTTCCGAGAATGAAAGAATCGTTGCAATAGGAGAGTGCGGGCTTGATTTTGACCGTATGTTTTCCACAAGGGAAAATCAGATACGCTGTCTTGAAAAGCATATTGTTTTGGCGGAAAAGCTGAATATGCCGCTGTTTTTACATGAGCGCAGCGCTGCTGCTGATTTTATCAAGCGTTTTAAAAATCACTTGAATATTTGTAATCGGTCGGTGGTTCATTGTTTTACAGGGGATAAGGACACGCTGAAAAAATATCTTGATATGGGCTTCAATATAGGCATAACAGGCTGGATATGCGACGACAGGCGGGGCAGGGAATTAAGGGAAGCCGTTAAGCTGATTCCGCTCGACCGCATAATGATTGAAACGGACGCACCTTATCTTACGCCGAAAAACGTACCAGGCTTAGACAGAACGAATGTTCCGCAGAACATATGCTATGTGGCAAGGGATTTGGCTGAGTATATGGGCATCAGTGAGGACTTGCTGATTGAAAATGCCAAAAACAATACGGAAAGAATTTTTGGAATTAAATAAAAATTACCGATATGGTTAAAACCTTATCGGTAATTTTTTGTTCCTGTTCAATTATTGCTTAAAAGCTTATCCCTTTTTTCTCCAAACCACCTGTTAAGCAGCTTTAAAATAAGCCCTGTAGTAACAGCCGAAACAATAGTGCCGACTCCGACGCTGCCCATAACGTGAACTGCTATCAGACAAATCGCAAGCGAAATCAAGGAAAAGGCAATATCCAACACTATTTTAACGGTGGAAAACTTAACCTTTAAAACCTCCGATATAACCAGCATCAGCCCCTCCACTGCCATTGGCATAATTTCAGCGGGTACATAAAAAAACAATCCCACAGCCACCGCAAAAATGCTCAAAACTAAAAGAATAATTCTTACCGCCATAGTATCGGGAAAAGGAATGAGGAAAACAAGATAATTACACAATGAGGTAAACAGACCGAATACAATTCCGACAACCACCTGCAAAAGATTTGTCAGCTTAAAGCTTTTTCTTAGCATTAAAAATTCTATAAGGACAAGCAGCAAATGAAAAAGAAAAGTGGTAATTCCCATATCTACATTCCATATATAAGTAACCGTGTAAGGAACAGTTGTAACGGGAGATACCCCCAAATCCGATTTAACGGACAGGGAAGCGCCTATGGCTATAATGAACAAGCCCGTTAAATACATTATTGCTTTATTTTTGGTGATCTTCATATTATGTACCTTAAAAAATTTCATTAACAATTTTGATATATCTATTTAGAGCATATTCGCCGTCATGAGCTTCACCCAAAAACATTTCCGACATTTTTCTCGGCATAACTGTTCTTGTAACTCCGCAGCGGGAAAAAATATCGCAAAAGTCCTGTTTATCTTCATCGGAGCAGATCAGACCCGCTGTTTGAAGATAACCCTTGCTTTTACGGAGCACAGGTATAATATTTTTTCTCGGAAGCCTTTTGA
>CANEHP010000124.1 GCA_947427325.1 uncultured Clostridia bacterium
GTGATAATGTATATGGTGATATTCTGCGTTATGGTAAATATGGTTGTTGCAGGCACTGACGGCATAAGCTCCGGTTCGGGCAGCATTGACGGCTTTTCCTCTGTGGTGGCGATAAACGATCTTGATAATTCGGAGGAAAGCAGGACTCTTGCGGAATATTTGGAAAGGTCCGATAACATTAAGCTTGCGGAAATTGACTTTGATCGTGAAAACGCCGTTCAGGACAGCATTTATAACCGCAAGGCGGAATATGTTTTAATTATTAACAAGGGCTTTGCGGAAAAGCTTAAATCGGGAAATTTTGAAAATATACTGTCCTCGGAGGTAATACAAGGCTCTTCCTCCGAAATGTTTGTGGGAAATGAAATAAATTCCTACATGGCGGCGGTTAAGCTGTACCTTACGGGAGGCTATGACAGCCTTGCCGCCTGCAGGGAGGCGGCAGACGCTCTTGAAAAGGGAATAAAAATAACCGGCTACCGGCAGGAGCAGGGTTGGAACGATGAAAATAAGGCGGCTTATCTTTTTTACAATTTTGTACCCTATGTAATGATAATGATTGTTTTGGCAATACTTGTACCCACATTTTCAACCTTTTTCAACGACGAAATGAGAAGCAGAAGCCTGTGCTCGCCTACAGCCCCCGCAGCCTACACGGCTCAGGTTTTAGGGGGCGCGTTTGTAATCGGCTTAGGCATATTTGCCTCGCTGACAGTCACGGGACTGATTGTTACAAAGGGATGCCTGTTTAATGCTATGAGCGGCTGGTCGCTGCTTCAGATGTTTGTGTTTATGCTGTTTGTTCTTGCGCTGTCGGGTCTTGTGGGCGTTCTTTGCTCCGGCAGCAAAAAGAACGCAAACTATGTTACATCTATTGTTTCAAATATTCTCGGCTTGGGTATGAGCTTTATGTGCGGAGTTTTCGTCAAGCAGTCCCTTTTGGGTGAGAGTATACTGAACGCAGGCAAGCTGCTGCCCGTTTATTGGTATGTAAGGGGAAACAATATGATTATGGGCGGCGACGGAGAAGTGTTTGACCAAAAAGAGGTAATTGTCTGCATATTGGTACAGCTTTTGTTTGCCGCTGCGGTATTTTCTGCGGCTATGCTTGCCGCCGTGCTGAAAAAGGGGAAGAGAGCGGATAAATAGTTGACGGTTGAAAGCTGACAGTTGAGCGGGTTCATTTCGGCACAGCTTTCCCGACAGCCGCCAAAAATCAGCGCCAAATTGCCCCGGAAAAAAACCGTTTTTCACAGCCCCCTACACACTTGCCGTTTCATCAGTTTCAACAAAAATAAAATATCATAAAGTTAAATATTGTAAAAAATTTAACTTGCATTTGGTGTTTCAACACACTATAATAGAAACAAGGATAAAAATACAAATCCTTACAAAAAACGAACAAAAACATGGAGGACAATGAAATGAACGTTAAGAAAATTTTTGCCGCTACTATTGCTACTTTAATGGCAGTAAGCACAATGGCTGTCGCTTCCTTTGCAGAAGCTGCAAATACAGACGCAACCGCTGAAGACACCACCGCTGCCGAGACTGTTGAAGAAACCACCGCAGCGGAAACCGAAACAGGAACAGAAGCAGCAGGCACAACCGCAGCAGCAGGCACAACCGCAGCAGGCAACACAAATACTCAGACTCCCGACAAGAACCAGCCTAACACCGGCGTTACCGGTATCGTTGTTGTTGCAGGTCTTGCAGTTGTTTCCGCAGGCGTTGTTGTAATCGCTAAGAAGAGAAAGTAATTTTTTTAAAATTATTTAATCGAAAATTTCAAATTACCCGCCTTTTGCTTTGGGTGAAAGGCGGGTAATTTGGCATTTTACGGAAATACGGAAGCAATTCCGCAATATTAAGAATCAAGTTAAATTTTTAAGCTTATGAAGCTTGCCTATTTAAATCCAAAGCTAAAATAATTGATATTTTACATAAATTAACTTGAATTTTATAACGCTCTTAACCAAAAATATAAGTAAAGATTGAAAAAATCTTTAAATTATTGTAATGCTTATTTGTGAAAAATCAGGGTAAATGCCGCAAACAAAACATTATACGGTGAAATTGCAAAAAGACGGTCAAAAAAAACCGCTTATGCTGTAGGTTTCACCAAATGGAAACGATTAACTTTGTGCAAAAAGATACTTGTATTTCAGGTTACAATCTTATATAATAAGACTACAATAAATTTATTCTATTATGGAGGAAAACAAAATGAATATGAAAAAAGTTTTAGCGGGTGCTTTGGCTTCCGTAATGGCTGTTTCAACAATGGCTGTTTGTGCAAGCGCAGCAGATATCGCAGTTGATCAGAGCAAGCTTGTATGGGGCGATCTTGAAGGAAACGGAAACGTTCGTCTTGAGTTCAATAATGTATATGGTCCTACAGCAAATAATGAAAAAGACAAGAAATTCTGCGAGCCTTCCATTGATCCCGCAAGTGTTACAGGCGGTAATTTAATAACCGTTACTTTAACTATCGCAGGTCTTCCCGATAATACGGAAGCTAAGGGAAAAATAGGCTATGGATTCTCGACTACAGGCAAAGCTGCTGTAGTTGACATTAAGGGCAATGGCACTTACACATTTGAATATCAGGGCGACAACGATATTAACGGCGCCGAATGGTTTTCAGTTGACTTCACAGATTTGGCTAAAACTCTCGGTATAAGCCAAGAGGATGTTGCAAAAGATCTGGAAGGCAAGGAAGCTTTTGATGCAGTAGTTGCGGCTGCAAAGGAAAAGATAACTATCAGCGACGTAAAGATTTCCGTAACAAGCGGAGAGTTAAGCGCTCCTTCCACTCAAGAACCCGCAGGTGACACCACAACTGCTCCCGTAGGCGATACCAACAAGCCCGCTGGTGACAAGAATCAGCCCAACACCGGTGTTGAAGGCGTAGCAGTAGTTGCAGGTCTTGCAGTTCTTGCTGCAGGCGCAATCGTAATTGCTAAGAAGAGAAAGTAATTTAAAAGATTAACAACTCATATCCTCTTTCTACCGGATTAAATTTGGCAAAACCGCCCTCCTTGCGAGGGCGGTTTTGCTATAGCTTTTGTAAAAAAAGCCGCAAAGCCGAGATAAGCTTAGATCTACCCTAAAAGCAAAATATGTCAAAACCATTATGACGAAAACAGAGGAAAAATATATGAAGAAATTCAATAAGCCGCTTGAAGAAATACCGCCGGAGGAAATTCTTAAAAGACATAAGAGTATTGTTTATCCCCGGTTTGAGAAATATACTTACTATTCACAGACGGCGGAGCGAATCACTCCCGTAAACATACTGCTGCCCAAAGGATATTCCGAAAATAAAGAGTATCCTGTGGTTTATATTCTTCACGGATATTACTGCGATCAGGACTGGATGGTAAAAGAGCCGGTATATATCCCCGAAATGCTGACAAATCTTATCTTGGGAGACGAAGCAAAAGAAATGATAGTTGCCGCCCCCTATATCTATTGCAGCAGGGATATGCCTTACTGCACGGGAATGAATACACGGAACACCTTAAATTATGACAACTTTATTAACGATATGACGACGGATTTAATGCCCTTTATGGAAAAAAACTTTTCAATAGCAAAGGGCAGGGAGAACACTGCCATAACCGGCTTTTCAATGGGCGGCAGGGAATCGCTCTTTATCGGAATTAAGCACCCCGAGATATTCGGGTATATAGGTGCGGTATGTCCTGCCCCGGGACTTACAAAAGGCTCGGAAAATCCTTGGCAGCTTGAAGAATCCGAGCTTATTTTCGGCGAAAATGCCCCCTACCTTTTACTGATAAGCGCTGCGGATAACGACGGCGTAGTCGGCGAAAGTCCAAAGCTGTATGATACAATTTTCACCCGAAACGGCGTTAGGCATCTGTGGCACGCAATACCCTCGGGGGGACATGACGCAAGCAGCGTAACGCCGCATTTGTATAATTTTTTCAGAATGATTTTTTCGGGTTCTCCTTCCAAAATCGTAAAAAAGAAAAAATAAAAAAGTTACAAAGAACAGAGCAGCAAATTCTGTAATATTTGTTATCAACGTTTCTGTTTCGCCTGAATTCAACTTCACTCGAACAATTCGTGCAGAATATGTATTTTTACCATTTTTTATGTTGATCCTGAAATCATTTGACTGAGTATCTTTTATCCCTTTAAAAATTGAATCCTGAAGTCGCATCAGATATTTGCACTTCATCTCGGACATTGTTGCAATCAAATCCTTGGACGGATATCCTCTATCAAATATTACAATATCATTACCATCACAAATGGTAGAAAAATATTCAAGATTGTTCTTAGCATACTCTCTTTCATTTGTCGAAATAGATCCAATTTGAGCGTCAATGACATAGTTTGACAGCACATCAAATAAAAGAGAAATTTTTGCATTTGATTTATTATCAGAGGTGTTGCCTCTTGGTTTAAATAATTCTGCGTTTTCTTTTGTTCTGTCGATTCTGAATTCTGAGCCGTCTATTGCAAAAATACGATGGATCATCTTTGTCGCTCTACTGATAATCTGATAGAAAAATTAATTCATATCTCCGACCTCCGAAATAGTAAATTTAGCTATTTCGATTATGTCGAAGTTTTTGCTTTGTCAATTCGATTTTTTACAAATTTCCGATCTATAAATTGTGCGTTTTTACTTAAACTGTTGTTGATTGTGGTTTTTCTTAAGTTGTTGGCATTGTCACCCTAAGAACCCTTTCCTTATCCCCTCTCCCCCTTTCCCCGCTTTGGAAGATGGCGGTTGGGGATTTGTTTTTTCTCGGTATAATTTATTTTGCTTTCGATGTCCGTTTGTGCGGTCTTTAAAACTGTTTTGCTGTTGGGGTTTGGGGCGGCTGTTGAAACAAAGTGCTTCATTCTTTTGTTTTGCTACTCTGTTATTTGTAACTTTTTTTCTTTTTTACGATTTTGGGAGGAGAACCTTTGATTATACTTATATTAGGGCTTGTTTAAAAAATCGAAAGCACTGCATTTTTGCCCCCAAAAGGTAATCTTCTGCGTCAAGGAATCTACTGCGTTTTTTCTTTTCCAAAAAGCGACACACTCCCCTCCCCAAAAAACCAAACTCATTTCATCACCGTTTACGCCCCGCAAAACTGTCACAATCGCCAAAACTTCGGAAAAACTTTGTACCAAACCACCATAGCAGATTCAATTTTTATATGGTATAATAACCTCAAATTGCCTAAAGAGGAAGATTTTATTTTAATGTTTGAGAACATTTTATCTTTTCAGCGATATCGAATTTTGCCTTGCAAAATTTTCTTCTTATGATATAATAAAAACACTTATTGAAAACGTTTATTTCAGAACAAAAAGGAAAGGTTATACAAATGCTTAATTTTTTAAACAAAAAAGCCATAAAGCTTTCCGCAACGTCGCTGGCTGTAATAATGACCACGGCCGCCTGCTCCGATAACTCTCAGGCAGACAAAAACAGCGGACCGTCCAATGCTTCCGTTTCAGATTCCGACTGGAGCTACAGCCAGCTTGCCATGGGCGGCGGCGGATTTGTTTCGGGCGTATTTGCCACTCCCGAGGAGGGACTGTACTATGCGCGGACCGATGTAGGCGGAGCTTACCGCTGGGATAAAGACGAGGGAAAGTGGAAATCGCTTTCTTATAATATAACAGAGGACGATAAGGGAATGTTCGGTATTGACGGTTTGGCATTCGCCTCCGACGAACCGAAAAGGCTTTATCTCTTGGCGGGCATCGGGTATTTCAACAACGGAAAAACCTGGGTCTTGATCTCCGATGATTACGGCGAGA
The DNA here is from genome assembly GCA_947427325.1 of uncultured Clostridia bacterium. GTDB lineage: Bacteria > Bacillota > Clostridia > Oscillospirales > Ruminococcaceae > Ruminiclostridium_E. Next base: position 5,797 of record CANEHP010000124.1, read on the forward strand.
CTTTTGAAGCAGTTGACATTTCCGAATATGTCAAGGTTCACGGCAACGGCATGGGCAGGCAGAACGGCGAACGTATCGCTGTTGACCCCATAAATCACGATATAGTTTACATCGGCGGCAGAACCGGCGGTCTTATCAAGAGCACCGACGGCGGCAGAACCTGGAATGCGGTGCAGGCCTTATCCGACGCTACAGATGTAAATCCCGACAACCTCAACGGTATCTGCTCCATAGCAATAGACCCCGATTCCTCCAACGGCTCGGAGTGCACAAGAGTTTATGTGGCTGTATCCAAAAACAATGAGGAAAACGTCTGGGTAAGCAATGACAGCGGCGAAAGCTGGTCGGCCGTGCCCGATCTCCCCAAAGAATTGTACCCTCAGAGAATGAGATTTGACGGTCAGGGCAATCTTCTGATAACCTACGGCGCATCCGAAGGACCTCACGGCAGAGAAGGCGACGGCGACAACAACGACGGCGGTATCAGGAGACTTAACATGGCAAGCGGAGAGGTAGAGGATATCAGTCCCACTAATTATCGTATCGGCGATGTGGCAGTTAATCCCAACGATCCCAATAAAATGCTGGCGGTGACAACAAACAAGTGGATAAATCAAAACGGCGGTGGATGGGGAGATGAGTTTTTCCGCTCCACAGACGGCGGCAAGACCTGGGAGAGCATTAACGAAACAATGATAGTGACCGACGGCGGTCTCCCTTGGACTGTTAAATACTACTCTATGCACTGGTGCGGC
>CANEHP010000125.1 GCA_947427325.1 uncultured Clostridia bacterium
TATTATCGTTTTATTTTTAGGGATAATGCATTTACACGGTTTATTTTTCATAACCCTAAAAAGAAAAGGCGGCGGGCAGACGCAATTTGCGCATCTGCCCGCCGCTGATTAATTCTGTCTATGCCTTATGATTCTTACCTTTTGTTACGCTGTCTTGAAAAAACGCAGGTCAAAATCAGAGTAATACTGAAAAGAACCACAAGCTCAAGCCACAGAATCATATTGGTTTCAACTCCCGTATTCGGAGTTTCGTCAATTGACGTATCAAGTTTTGATTTTGTTGTTACATCCGGATCATTCGGTTTTGTTGTTACATCGGGATCTTCCGGTACTGTCGTTACATCGGGATCATCCGGTTTTGTCGTTACTTCGGGATCATCCGGTACTGTCGTTACATCGGGATCATCCGGTACTGTCGTTACATCGGGATCTTCCGGTTGTGTTGTTATATCCGGCTCATCCGGTTTTGTTGTTACGTCCGGATTGCTTGGACCGTTCTTGTGATTGTTAAATATTGCAAAAGCCGTTTCATTCGCTTTAATAATTCCGGTTTCACCTTCGGAAACTACCGTATATCCGTCATTACCGCTTTCGGTCACCGTATAGCCGATTCCCTCGGGAAGCCCCGCTGCCGTTTTGCTCTCGCCGTGCTTCAGCGTGAAGGCGGCAGCGCCGTTATTAAAGGTCATATCCCCATAAGCGCCATTTACGGTTTTATCGCCGAGAGTTACTATGAAGTTAAATTCTTTTTGCTTATCCTCATCACTGCCAACAACGGTTTTGGAAACTGTAAGGCTTCCTGTTTTTTCCTGCGGAGGAGGTGCTGATTCCTTTGTATTGGTAAATTTCGCCGAAACAGTATTATCCTTTACAATCGTTCCCGTCTCTCCCGTATAGGTGGTAACGTAGCCGTCCTTATTCGCCTCTGCTTCCGTTACGGTGTAGGTCACGCCTGCGGGCAGCTTTTCAGCTGTTTTGCTCTCGCCGTGTTTTAAGGTGAATGAAGCTATACCTTTATTAAAGGTCATACCGCCGTAAACGCCTGTTACGGTGTTATCACTAAGGGTTACGGTGAAGTTAAATTCCTTTTCCTTATCGCCGTCTTCACCCGAAACGGTCTTGGAAACCTTAAGGCTTCCCTTCGGAATTTCCCTTGTATTGGTAAATTCCGCCGAAGCAGTCTTATCCTTTACAATCGTTCCCGTCTCTCCCGTATAGGTGGTAACGTAGCCGTCCTTGTTCGCCTCTGCTTCCGTTACGGTGTAGGTTATACCTGCGGGCAGACCGACAGCCGTTTTGCTCTCTCCGTGCTTCAGCTTAAAGGAAGCAACGCCGTCGGTGAAGGTCATACCGCCGTAAACGCCCGTTACGGTTTTGTCACCGAGGATTACGGTGAAGTTAAATTCCTTTTCCTTATCGCCGTCTTCACCTAAAACGGTCTTGGAAACCTTAAGGCTTCCCTTTGGTATTTCCCTTGTATTGGTAAATTCCGCCGAAGCGGTTTCATCCTTTACAATCTTTCCCGTATTTCCTGTACAAACGGTGATATAGCCGTCCTTATCCGCCTCTTTTTCCGTCACTGTGTAGGTTACGCCTACAGGCAGATTTTCGGCGGTTTTGCTCTCGCCGTGTTTTAAGGTGAATAAAGCTTTACCTTGCTCGAAGCTCATATCCCCGTAAACGCCCGTTACGGTATTATCGCCGAGGGTTACGGTGAAATTAAATGCCTTTTGCTTGTCGCCGCCGTCGCCGGAAACGGTTTTGGAAACGGTCAGTTTTCCTGTGGGCAAAATTCCCTTGTTATTGGTGAATATAGCTGTGACAGTATCGTCTTTTACGATAGTTCCGCTCTCGCCGACCGAATCGGTGGTGTAGCCGTCCTTGTCCGCCTCTTTTTCCGTCACGGTGTAGGTTACGCCTGCGGGCAGATTTTCGGCGGTTTTGTGCTCGCCGTGTTTTAAGGTGAATGAAGCTGTACCTTTATCGAAGGTCATATCCCCGTAAACGCCCGTTACGGTATTATCGTCAAGGGTTACGGTGAAATTAAATGCCTTTTCCTTATCGCCGCCGTCGCCCGAAACAGTCTTGGAAACCTTAAGGCTTCCCGTGGGTATTTCCCTTGTATTGGTAAATTTCGCCTTGGCAGTTTCGTCTTTTACGATAGTTCCGCTCTCGCCGGTAGAAACAGTGACATAGCCCTCTTCATCATACTTTTCTTCTTCAACGGTATAGGTTATGTCTGCGGGCAGATCTTCGGCTGTTTTGCTTTCGCCGTCTTTCAGGGTGAAGGACGCAGCGCCGTTGCTGAAGGTCATATCCCCGTATACGCCCGATATGGTATCATCGCCGAGAGTTACGGTAAAGTTAAATTCCTTTTCCTTATCGCCGCCGTTTCCCTCTACCGTTTTGGAAACGGTCAGATTTCCCGTGGGCAAAATTCCCTTGTAATTGGTGAATTTTGCATAGGCTGTTACATCCGTTTCAATTACGCCGCTGATGACGCCCGATTTAGGTGCTACCAGCCAGCCGCTGTCCGTTTCCTGTATTTCTTCTATTTCCCATTTTGTACCGGTGGGCAATCCGAGAATTGTCAGCGCCTCGTCATGCCGCAGGATAAGAGTTTCGCCGTCGCTGATATAACCGGAACGCTGCTCGCCGTAGTAATAGTATTTGCCGGGCAGCGCTGCGCCGGAGGCGTCCTTTAAGGATACTTTAAAGGAAAAGTTTTTCTTGTAGTCGGCAAGGACTGTACCTTCTCCGGTTACGACCTTGCTAAGACACAGCTTGCCGGTAGGATTCCGATTTTCCTTCATATCTGTAACAACTACGATATTCAGTTGAGTGAACAGGTTGGTGAGATCCGCGTTCTCAAGGTTATCCCAGTTGGCGCTGCCGTTGTCCTCCGCAAACAAATTATTTTCCAACGCTTCGGTGTTCTGCACAACACGGGTTCTCAAAAAGCCGGCGTCAGTAGTGAAGAACGGATAGAAAAGCTTTCCGCCGTCCTTGTCGTGCAAACCGTAATCTATCATTGCGTTAATGCCGTAGTGCAGATCCATGCTGCGAATAATCTCGCCGATTTCGGGCTTCACTCCGGACAGCTTATCATCCTGCCAGCCGCTCAGACTGAAATGATCCGAGCTTTGCTTTTGGGCAAAAGCGGTAATATCACGCAGTGTGATATTGACCATATCATCCGCCGCATATTTCGTCAAAGTCTGTATCAGCTTACCGACGCCCGCCATAACCGTAACGCCGTTATCTGCCGTGCCTGCGTCGGCATAGATCGAATATATACCTACATAAACCGGGATCTCCGTTTGATTCAGCTCATGCCCCGCCGGCGCTTTCGTCTCTTTCAGAGTGTAATGATTGGGACGGTCAGGATTGTCGGAGTCCAATTCCGTCCACACAGCATCGGCATAACCCTGTTCAGTGTTTCCTTCGTCATCCTTCGGCGGATTCGGCATTAAAATCAGAACGCCGTCTCGCCCCTCTATCGTGGCGGTAACTCCCTTGGCTACCGCATCGCCATTATCCTTGTAAAGCGTGAACTCAGCGCCGTTAATGCCTTTGCCCTCATCATCTGTTTTCCATACACGCAGCTCTCGGCGTTCGTTGGGGATATAGATGGTTGAGCGAAATTCTCTCTGGAACTGATCGGTGTTTAGGAAGGAAAAACCGCGATCTTCAAAATTCTCGCTTGAAATATTCAGCCGGTCAATGAAGCTTTCTATAACTTTTTCTTTCTTTTCCTCGAAAGACATGCCCGATCTTTCCTTGCTGCCATCCCTCTCTCTTTCAATCTGAAGGATAATAGCTGTTTTTAAATTATTGTACAGCTCTTCGGAGGTATTCCCGGTAATGCCGAGACTTGCCAATGCGCTCGGCTCAATAACGCCGTACACCATTTTCATGTCGGCTTTGTCTCCATTAATAAGAGCATAACGGTCCGCTCTGCCCGGAAGCTCCTCCAATATACCTTCAAGCTTCATCTTATCTTGGTTATATGCAATATACCATTTGGGATAGGTCTCACTGCTGACCTGATATAATGCCGCCTTGAGAACTGCCTTGCGCCATGCTTCGGCAGTACGCGCTTCCGGAGCAACTGCTCCGTAACCGTTTATATTGCTGCCGTAAAGGGCTACCCACTTTCCGGTAACCGCCGCTTGTTCATAAGCTGCATTTTTTTCCAGAAGCATAGGAACGGCGATGATTAGACCGCCTTTTTTATTTGCGGGGTTAAGTATGGTCTCGCTTTGCTCTATGTCTCCGTTCGTCTCGTTAAATTGACCGTAGGTTACTTTTCCCGTTTCCCGGATACTGGAAAAGAAGCTGGAGTATGCGCCGGTTTGGTAACGGTTTGCTACTGCAAGCATAGACGAGTTGGGATCAAACCTAAGCAAAATATCTTTAGGCAGAAGTCGGTAGCCATTGGGAGCATTGCTTTCCCTCATAATGTAAAAAATCGTTTCGTCCGAGTTTTTTCTATCCAAAAAGCTGAAGGGTGAGCCGTCGCTTTTGCTAAAAGAAGCATTGCCCTCCTCGTCGGTTGTCATCGTTCCGATTAGACCGCCTTTGATTTTATAGTCGTCAACATCATACTTACCGATGTTTTCTGCGCCGATATCCGTTTTACCTTCTTTTAACTCCGCCGCATACAATTCAAACTCTGCGCCTTTCAAAGGATCGCCGTTCTGATCCACCTTTTTGATGCCGTGGTAGAGAGAGGGAAGGAGGTTAAAACGCATTTGCAGGGTGGAATCGTAGTTTCCGCGTTCCAGATAAAACAGCTTCAGAGTGTGTCTTGAGCCAGTGGTGAAAATTTTTTCATTTTTGTCGCCAGTGTTGGCGGTCCACTTGATAGAATCGTCTTTTTTTGCTTTTTGGAACATTTCATAAAGGCTGGTTGTATTATCGCCGGGATTTGTGCCGGGTTCTCCTTCGGGCAATAATCCGTTAGTCCGCCAGCTCTGTCCGGTAACGACTTTTCCGGTGCTGAAATCAATAGTACCGTACAATGCGCTGTGGATACCGCCTAAATCCAGCACCAGCACATCGTCTATAAAGACCCAGACGTCGTCGTCTCCCGAAAACTGAAAGACCATATTCTGTTTACCGGCAGACCCCATGTTAAGCTTTCCGTCCTCAGGCTGTGTGAAGTCTATCGCCATTGTCATACCGATGTGATGGTTTATGGTAAATTCCTCATTTGTTACAGTATTTGTGAACTTTTTTTGTTCATCCCATTTTTTATTATCTATATTATTTTCGCTGCTGCTCAATTTACCGTCTGCATCAATTACATCAAACACCTGCCTGCCCGTGTTGAAGGGATAGAAATTACCAAGACTGCGGGGGCCATCGAAATTTCCTACATTGGGATTGGTGGAACTGGTGTTTTGCCAACCGCCGTCGGTTCTCCATACAGCGGGACTGTCGTAAAGAATAAAAGAACCGTCGCTTGGTTTGCCGTCCTTTGTTGTTGCAGCGCCTTCAGCTTTCTTAAATTCCGCAAAGTTCTCCTTAGCGTTATAGTAATAGTAACCCTGCTCATCAATTTGGAACAAACCGGTGACGTTTTCGTAGGATCGTTTTACATCGACGCCCAAATCCTTTTCCGGGTCGAATAAATAAGCAAGGGAAAAATCCCCCCCTTGGGCAACTGCACAGTTAGTTATTAACGTATCAGACAAAGCCGGAGCTTTTATTAAATCAATCGGATTGTTTTCATTTGCCGCTAAATCTATACGGAAAGGAAGTTGAGCGGCAGTATAAGTTTCAACATTTTCGATTGGGTTTCGTGCGGCTCCAATGTTGATTTTCGGATACCCCTTATCCAGAATCGATTCCACAATTCCCTTCATGTTGGTATTATCCTTGGCCCACAGCCGTCCCGCACCTGCGCCGATGTTCCAATAACCCGCTCCCACTATGCTGTCGCCGAAAAGCAGCAGACGGTTTTCGTTGATGCCTTTGTTCCAGTGCTCCTGCTTTGCAACCCAGTTGGGGTTTACGTAAACTTTATCGGTTAAATCACATTCTTCAGCGCCGTCCTTAGACGCCACATAGTCAAACAGGTTAACGGTAGCGTTTTCGGGTGTGACGCCTTGTACCTGATGGTTTGCCAGAACTTGGTCAATGGTGTCTGCGTTTAACACCTCTTTGCCGTCTTCAGCCAGCGCCGCAATGTTTTCGGCAAAGCTGCGGATATTTGTATAACTGAACAAAACAGCAAAGCAAAGAAGCAAAGACGCTATGCAAACTATTTTTCGATTATCCTTTTGCTTCATCATAATAATTTCCTTTCTGAATTCTATTTAGGGCTTATCGCTTTTCGTATTCCGACATCTGCACGGAATACAATCTTTTTCAAGAAAAAACCTTACATCTTCCTTTGTAAGAGGAACACCTCCAATTCGCTACGGCGTAATTCGAGTTTCAAAAACACCTGTGTTTATCGAGTATAAAATA
>CANEHP010000126.1 GCA_947427325.1 uncultured Clostridia bacterium
GTGCTTACAGCTATGGGGGAAACGTCTGTCATAACCACCTTGTCCCCGCCCAAAAGCCGTGCAGCATAAATACCTACGATTCCGCAGCCGCAGCCCAAATCCAGAACCTTATCGTCAGGCGAAAATTCCACCTGCGACAGCATGGCAAGTGTGCCTCTGTCGGCGGCGGCAGGGGAGAAAATCTCCGGATTTGTATCCAATTCAAGTCTTATACCCTTAATTTCGGCTGTCAACTTTATCTCTCCTTAATTTGCCAAGCTGCTATATTTCCTTTATTTGCTCCGCTTTCATAAGCATTTCATAAACTGGGGCAATGCTTAAAAAATCCTTGGCAACGATTTTGTATAGATCCTTGCCGTACATGATTTTAAAATCATTGCTTTCATAGCTGAAGAAAATGCTTCTTTGATTGAGCCAAAGCTTTTTTTCCTCCGATTCATCGGGGAAGCGGTCTTTTTTGTAGCGTTCGCCGCCCATTATGAAGGTGTTTTGTGATAAATAAGCGGTATTGGCTTTTTCAAAGCTGCCGTCGTTATCCAAAATCAGCTTTCTCATTGCATTCATACTTGCAGTGCTTGCCCTGTAATAGCCGCAGCCGTATTCAAAGCCGTTGGGCGATACGCCGAAGTAAAAGCAGGGAGCGGTAGTCGCCTCTTCCCTTGTGCGGCTGAAGGTGTACCATGCATAATTTCTGAAAATGCTCTGTCCCTTTGAATAGCGTGCGTCACGGTAGATTCTTGAAAGCCGTTTCGGGTCGCAGCAAATTTTTTCGTCGATTTCCCTCATAGTAGGCTCTATCGCCGCTACAAACTCTCCAAAAGGCTCTTTTACATATTTTTCGTAATTTCCCTTGTGCTCCCGAAACCATTCCTTGCTGTCATGAGCATGGTTTTCAAAGAGAAACTCGGGAGTTTTACTGCTGAAAGGCATATTCCGATACTTCCTTATTATTTTTAGGGCGATCCCGAAAGCAGCCGCCCAATACTTAACAACACCGCACAAGGTAATAAGGCGTTCTTTGTGCGGTGCTGTCCTGAAGCGTTTACTTAATCATCGTATTGGGATAGTAATAACTTAATATTTCCTTATAATCGTATCCCCAAACCTTAGCTAAATTATTAGCTCCGTTTTGGCTTAACCCAACTCCGTGACCATATCCGTATGTAGTGAAGGTGAACTTGTCTGTTTCGGAGTTATACACAAAGTTGAAGCAGGAGGATTTGAGCTGATAGTTAAATATCTTTTCCCTTACCGTTCTCCCCGTTATATCTGCCTCTTTTCCGTCATCGTCGGTATATGCGGTTTTTCCTCCAATGCTGAACGAACCCACATAAACCGTATCAACGTAGCTTTTTATAGCGAACCAGTTTCCCGGATCTCCGTCAAGCTCTATTCCCGTTGATTTTTTTACCAGGCTCTTTATTTCCTCGGATGTGAAGGAGGTTTTTACCTCATAGTTAGGGTCGTAAAGGGAATCCAGCTCGCACTTGCGGCTTTGCAGATAAGGATAGTCCACTCCCCAAACCTCCTTTGAGGAAGCGGTATAGCCCGCAGAAGAAGCGCAGTAAACCGCCTGAATCAAATCATCGTCAAAATACAAAGCCTGCCCGAACACCTCGTTTACGCATTTTTTTACGGTTTCGTTAGGTTCTTTTACCGTTACATTGGGTGCGCTGCCGTTTTTGTTGTAATATTTTATGTAGGTGTATGAAGCTACCGCCTGCGCCTTTATTGCCTCTTCTCTGAAGCTGCCGCCGATTTCTCCCATAACAACCTTTGCAAGAATTGTGGCTGCGTCAACCTCAACAGGTCCGCCGCTTCCCGAATACCGAACCCTCAGTTTTTCTCCGCTTGGGTTGTCATCTTTCGATGTAGTTGCGTCGGGTTCTGTGGTTTGCGTTTGTGTTGTTGTGCCGGCTGTTTCATCGGCGGTGGTATTATTCGGCTTTGAAGAGGTAGAGCCTGTTACAATCTGAACATCGGGTTCTGTTGTATCAACGGCGGTTATAATATCCTCATATCCGGCAGGCAAAAGCACGGCGCCGTTAGGGGCAAAGGATTTAAGAAGAGGGCTAATATTTAAAGATGTGTAAGGCGGGAAGTAGATTTCCGCAGGATTGCCGTGGGTTATTGACGATGTCGTTTCCTCGGGTACAGGCTCGTTGGTTTCATAAGGTGTGGTAAAAGCTCCTGTGCCTTCCGTTGCGCCCACTCTTTCGCAAATTCCGAAAACAAAAAGATAGCTTATTGCAATAACAAGCACAATTCCTATTTTAATCAGCGATCCTTTACTTATCATCTGTTTTTCTCCTAACTGTTTCTAACAATAAAAGAGGCTGTAAAAAAATTGACAGCTGACAGTTAAGGTGTCGACTTCACCGACAGATTTAAACTTTTACCTTTCTGCCGACATTTCAAGCCGTTTCTTTAAAAAATGCCACATTCCCATAGGCGATAAGAACGACTAATGATATTTTAAATCTGCGAAGCTGTTCCACAACTGTCAACTATCAACTGCAAACTGTAAACTTTCGGTTTTTTACAGCCCCATACCGTTAAGCTTATCCCTTAAAATCTTTTATCCAGGAGGTATCCCAATTTCTTCCTGCCCAAGTTTTATTGTTGTTATAAATGCGGTAGAAATCTTCAAACAATTTCCTTTTAGTATTTCCGTTTTCATCAAATCCCGAATTGTCTATAAACGTTTCGGGATCCAATATCGGGCTTTCATCGTCCCGAACCTTTCTTGCTACCACAACCAAGCGAATATCCTCCATAAATGTGGAGAAATCGCAGGTAGAAAGGGTAAGCAGCTCGTCGCCGTATTCCAAATCTATTCCCGTATAATAATAGCTTCTGTCAAGACATTCTGAAACATAATAATCAAACTCCTCCTTTGAATCAAAGGAAACGTAGTTTTGGAAAGGGAATACCTCTCCCTTGCTGCTGCTGGTGTTAACAAGCATTACGGCAAAAATCAAATATTGATTTTTTTCATAAATGGTATCAAAATTTATCAGATAATGCTCCTTTAAAAAGTCTATGCCGTCGGTTCTGTATTTAAGCAATGGCATAAACATATTCTTCGTAAGCAGATTGTGACCGTAAATAATGGTGTTGGGCGGTGTGGTTTCAGCGGTTATGGGGATTTCGTAATCGGCGAAAATAGTTCCGTTTTCCGTTACCTGCTTATAAAAATTGTGCTTCAGGTAATAATCGTTATCCGTGGTCTGAACAACAGGAGATTTTATCCACGGGTAGATTTCAACATATCCTACCGTGTCCTCGTTTTCCTTGATAAATTCCTCATATTCCTTGAGAACGGTAACCTGCTTTTGTTCGGTTTCGCCGTTGGAATTTGTGACCTTAATGGGTATGGAAATAACGTCTCCGTTGCTTTCGCCCCTCATAAAGCTTAAATCGTCCTCTTCCCTTTGAATAATCTGCGGTCTGAAAAAGTAAAAGCAAACAACCCAAACCGTAGCTCCAATCAAAATCAAAATAGCGATAAGAAAAATTATTTTTCTGGCTATTTCTCCCGGGGAGTCGTTTTTACACGGGAACAGCGATTGTGCAAGGGTTTGTTTTTTATTCTTTTTGGTTTTTTTAACTGATTCAAATTCAGGCATACTGCACCTTCTTTTTTTAATTACTTTTAAGGCAGCCGTATAAATCCGCAAAAAGGTCTTTATGCGATGCCGCTTATACTATTTCTTAAATCGGATCGCAGACAAATTTGCGAAAAGGCTGTCTATAAGATGATTAAGAATTAGTATCCTTAACAATTTAGTCAGGTTCTAACTCGTCTCTGCTGTCGATTTTATCCGTATATTTATCAAAATCCTTAACAAGGGATAAATCCCATTGGCGTCCCTGCCACTGTGCTCCCGTTCTTTTGTAATATTCGTCAAAGTACAAAGGGGAAGGGTTTACGGTAATTTTATCCACATCGACTTCGGCGCTCTCTCCTTTGCGGACTTTTCTTGCAAACAGGGCGAAGCGGGAATCAACCGATTTGCCCAAAGGAAACCAATAGCAGGTTGAAAGAGTAATTATCTGATCTCCGTATTCAACGTCAACATCGGTATAAAACATACTTCTGTCCATAATGTTGCCCATAAAGTCCATAAATTCATATTCATTGCTGAATTTTCTCTTGCGGTGATAGGGATAGGGATAGCCGTCCTTTTCCTCGGTATTTATGTAAATTCCCGCAAATATTTTATATGTGCCCTCTTCATAAAGCGTATCAAATTCTATGGTAGGATATTGCTTGTAATACTCGATAAACTTGTCAGCGCCTCTCGGGGTATTGGGATTATAATGGGTAAGCTGACCGAAATATTCTCCGGAAGCCATATTGTGACCGTATATTACAAGATTGTTTGCGCCCAAAATAGGCAGAATGTGGTTGTCGCAGAAGATCGAGCCGCTTTTGCTGTCCTCTCCGTAAAAATTTCGGTACAGGTAAAATTCGTCGTCGTCCTTGTTCATTAAAACAGGATAGTCAATATAGTGACCCAGCTTAAGCCAGCCCACTATGTCGCTGTTTTCCGCATAGATATCGACAAATTTGTCTAAAATCTGAGGAACCTCTTCCTTGATTGTCTCTATTTTTTCCTTGCTTGCGGAAAAAGAACCCGAGGCGTTAAGCTGAACGGTATTCTTGATTTCATCGATTATTTTTTCGTCCTCATTACGTGTAGTAAAATCGCTTATTACATAAACCGCACAGCCGATAAAAATCATTAAGCACACAAGGACAATAATTTTTCTGATTAAATCGCCCTTACTGTCATATTTACCAGGAATAAACGATTTAACAAACCCGTTATGTTTTTTGGCGTCAAGATGTTCGGGCATAATAAAATCCTCTCTGTAATATATGTTTTTTAGAGTTTGAATTTCAAACTGTGTAAATGATAAAAATAGGTATTGGGGACTCTGTCCCCAAACCCCTGAGGTTTACCCGCTTTGGAGATACCCGGTGAAAGCAACAAGATTGTCAATATTTCCTTTTATAATCGCATTTTATGGCAATTAAATTTTTCTTTCTTTATAGATAAAAATAAGAAAATTTTTACGTGATTTTTCCACATTGTCACATTAAGAAAAAATCAATTTACAGCCTTTAAAAATCATAACCGTTTTTTATGCTTTCCGTCAGCCCTCATAGCTTAGCAGCTTGCTTGTATCCCACTGTCTTGAAGGGTATGCGGGGGCTATTTTTCTGTCCACAGCCTGCTGCCAGCCCTTCCAGGTCCATATTCTCCGAACCTTTTCCACATCGACGCCGGGATCTTCGCCTTCCCTTACCTTTCTTGCGAAAACAGCACAGCGCACATTTTCATAGTCCATGCCAAAGGGGAAGTAGCAGGTCGACATACAGAGTATATCATCGCCGTAGGCAATATCCACATCGGTAGCTAAAAAGCTTCTGTCCATAATATCTATAATATAGTTGTTAAAATCGTCCTTTGATTCAAAGGGTCTGCCGTAGCGCAGATAGTTGTAAACCTCTCCGTACTGCTCATCGGTATTGAATAAGCAGGCGGCAAATACCTTATATTTTCCGTTTTCCTTAAGAGTGTCAAAGTTTATGGTAGGATATTTTGTGTAAAAGCTTGTATAGTAAGTGTTACGGTCGGGGTTTTCACGCTCATAGTAGTATCTGTTCAGCTTGGAGAACATAAGCTGAGAAGAGAGACAGTGACCGTAGAGAACCAAGAAATTAGGCGATGAGCCGTCTTCTCCGAATTCACACCTGAAGTCCGCAAACAGAGTTCCCGATTTAATTGTCTGACCGTCAAAGGATTTGTAGAGATATTCGTCGTTATCGTCGCCCTGAACGACTGGATTATCTATAATTTTTTCCTCGTCCCCCAAATTGAACCAGCCTATAAAATCGTTGTTTTCAGCATAAAGACCCAAAAAATCCTCACGGATATAGGGCTTTTCCTCTTGAACCTTATTTATGAAATCCGGATTAAGGTTTCCGCTGCCGTTGTTTTTTATTTTATCAAGTCTGTCGGAAATAACATATTGTTGAACAAGCTCTCCCCGAATATCCGATAATAATTCTCCCCCTGTGATAACAAGAGCAACTACCGCTCCCAAAAATATTATTTTTCTGATTATTTCCGCAGCAGCGTCGCCCTTTGCGGGAAAAATCGCCGTAAGCGCACGGATAAAGGCATTTTTTCTTTTTCCCTTGCTTCTCGCCATTGGCGGACGAACAGTATAATCTAACATTATAAAACCTTCCTTCATTAACCGTAATTATTTTATATTGGTATTTATTATTTCTTCTTCCAAAAGCTCCAAGGCTTTTAAAACCGCCTGCTGCCTGATAAACTCTCTTTCGGTCAAGTCTTTTGGGCAGTTATGGGTTTTAAAAAGGAAGCGTTGAGCCTTTGCTCCCGCCTGCCTGCTGCAAACGCCTATCCAAACTGTGCCTACGGGTTTTTC
>CANEHP010000127.1 GCA_947427325.1 uncultured Clostridia bacterium
CAGGAACGCCCCACCCGCCGGCTTTGTCTTATTTTAATTAAGAATTAGTATTAATCGGGAAAGCAATATATATGTAAATACAGTCCTGTAATTTTGCAGGACTGTATTTTTGATGCAGGATAGAATTAAAATAATTTCATAATCAAGCAGCAACATAATAAAAAAACACTTGCAAAAATCCTCAAAATCTGTTACAATAGCAAGAGCGATCAGCAAATGGCAGAACAAACACAGCTTTACGCTTCTGCCCGAAAAATGAAATATGAGGAGAACAAAAATGGCAAAAATGAACGCCAATTTCCTTAATTTGAAAGAGAACTATCTTTTTAAGGAAATAAGCAAGCAGGTAAGCGCATATACGGCGGCTCACCCCGACAATAAAATCATAAAAATGGGTATAGGGGACGTAACTCTGCCCCTTGCTCCCGCAGTCGTGGAGGCGATGAAGAAGGCGGCGGAGGAAATGGGGCATAAGGAAACCTTCCGAGGCTATGAGGACAGCGGTCAGGGCTATGATTTTCTTCGTGAGGCAATAAAAGGCTATTATGCCAAAAGAGAAGTGAGCCTTAGCAATGAGGAAATCTTTATAAGCGACGGCGCAAAGTCCGACAGCGGAAATATAAACGATATTTTTGACGAAAGCAGCATAGTTCTTGTTACCGACCCTGCCTATCCCGTGTATGTGGATTCCAACACAATGGGCGGAAAGGAAATAAGATACGCTGACAGCACCCCCGAAAATAACTTTTCGGCTATGCCTCCCGAGTATCATGCCGATTTGATTTATCTTTGCTCCCCCAACAATCCCACAGGCTCGGTTTACACCAAGGAACAGCTTAAAGAGTGGGTGAATTATGCAAAGGAAAACGACGCAATAATAATTTTCGATGCGGCATATGAAGCCTTTATCACCGATGACAGTCTGCCGAGAAGCATTTTTGAGATAGAGGGAGCGAAAAGCTGCGCCATAGAAATATGCTCTTTATCCAAAACAGCAGGCTTTACGGGAACAAGATGCGGCTACACCGTTGTCCCCGAGGAGCTTACTTTTACTGCGCCCAACGGCGAAAAATACGGCGTAAGAAAAATTTGGGCAAGAAGGCAGGGCAGCAAGTTCAACGGCGTTTCCTACCCCGTTCAAAGAGCTGCCGAGGCGGTTTTCTCCGAAGAGGGAATAAAGCAGTGCAGGGAAATTATAAAATATTATCTTGACAACGCCGCAATTATGATTACCACCTTTGAAAAGTTGAACATAAGCTTTACAGGCGGCAAAAACAGCCCTTACATATGGTTTAAATGCCCTAACAATACGGAAAGCTGGGATTTTTTTCACAAGCTGTTGAATGAAGCGGAAATAGTGGGCACTCCCGGCTCGGGCTTCGGCAAAAACGGGGAGGGCTGGTTCAGAATGACCGCCTTCGGTTCGAGAGAGAACACTGTTGAAGCTATGGCGAGACTGGAGAAGATGTTGGGATAGTGTTTGCCCGCTTTCGGGAAAAGCCGTGTTGACTGCTGCTCTCCAAAAAGTACGGAAAAAAGTACTGAAAAATAGCACGGAAAAAAGGGTATGAAAAATATCACTGAAAAATATCACTGAAATTTTTACCGCCTTTAGTTAAAATTATCATAAGCTTTAGTTAAAATTATCATAAGTACTTAAAATATCCTCCGCAACCTCTCTTTGCGACCTGCGCAGATCCATCGCCTGCTTCTGCAAATGGCGGTGGGCCTGCTCCTCGGTAAGCTTAAGATACTGCATAAGGCAAAGCTTTGCCCGGTTGATTATTTTAATATCGTCTATCTGCCGCTCTAATCGGTGCTTTTCCTCATTAAGCCTTTTTATACTCTCGCCTGCAATGCCCGCAAAGCGTATAGCCTGCTGCAATGCGGCTTTTGAACAGGGTCTTCCGATTACGAAAGCCCCTGTGAATTTCATTTTGTTCTGAATTTCCTCCGCAAGCTCGCTTTTGGTAATTATAATCAAAGCGGCGTCGGTTTTTCCGTGCAGCTCCGCCGCCAGATCCAAGCCAAATTCATCGGATAATGGCGTTGATATAATTATTATATCAAATTCTGCGGCGTCAACGCTCCTCATTCTGATTCCGTCAGTCAGGGAAAAGGCGGCATTGTCTGCGTCGTTTAACAGATCCGCAATATTTTCGCATATTTGTTCGGTTCTTCCTGCAATTAAAATTTTGCTCATAATTGTCCGCACTTTCAAAAATGCTTTTTGTAATGTGGGTTAAGCTTCTTTTTTCAGTATAACACAACAGCTCTTATTAGTCAATATACGCAGGAAAAAAATATTCCGCTTGCATTTTCGAGCGGAATATTTTTGTTCTGTGGATTTGTATGCTTAATTAAATGGCTTTATGCGTTTGCTTTTGTATAAAAACAAAACGCATTGCCTTTCTTATAATAATTTTTTTCAACTGTAAAATTTTATTTATAATTCTGTGAGAATTATTATACTACATATTTTCGGGAATATCAAGGGAGATTTTTGTGCGGACTTTTGCTGATTATGCGCCTATTTTTCCGCCGTGCCATGTCCAAAAGTTAAATAAAGTGCCTGTGCTTTCAGCAACCCACAGCATTCCCTGATCGGGATATCCGTATCCGCCTATGGCTATTATATCTTCCTTGGAATCCCTGTTTATATCGCCGATAAGGATTCTGTCTCTCGGATTGACCACCTTTCCTATATGGTCCGTCCAGAAGGTAAATCCTTTTCCGTTGCTTAAAGCAGTCCAAATATATCCCATATCCCATTTTCCCGAGCCGCCTCTGACTACAAGATCGGTTTTTCCGTTTCCGTCAACATCTGCCGGTATAACTTCGTCTGTTTCGGACACCACCTTTTTCTCGGAGTTCCAGGACCAAAAATTAAAAGAACTGCCGGTGCTTAGTGCCACCCAAATATATCCTGTATCCCAGCTGTTAAGACCTGTTTGAACTATCAGATCCGCCTTGCCGTCTCCGTTAACGTCTCCGACCCAAACCTTGTCGTCAGCGTTTTTTAATTTCTTTCCAAACGATTTGCTTGTCCAAAAATTAAATTCCGTTCCGTCGCTTAATGCGGTGTAAATATAACCTGCGTCGGATTTTGAAAAGTCGCCCTCGCATATTATATCGTCCTTTTTATCACCGTTTACATCGGCAGCCCAAAGCCTGTCTCCATGATTTACAACCTTTTTGCTCGATTTGAACGACCAAAAGCTAAAGCCCTTGCCGCTGCTCAATGCGGTATATATGTATCCGTAGTCGTATTGGTTTACCGCTCCTCTGCAAATTATATCCTGCTTTCCGTCGCCGTTTACATCTCCGAATAAAATTTCGTCATAGGGACTTACCACTCTTCCGTTTGAAAAATACGACCAAAATGTAAATCCCGTTCCGGTGCTTAACGCCGCATAAATATAGCCCGTGTCCCACTGCCCTTCGCCGACGCGGCAGATTAAATCGTCCCTGCCGTCGCCGTTTATATCCTCAAGCCATAAATCATCGTTGTAATTTACAACCTTTCCGTTAAAAACACATTTTGCCGTTCCATATCCCGACGAGGAGGTCGCAAGCTGAAGATAGACATATCCGTGCTTTTGACTGTCGTGATTTCCTATGCTAACCAAATCCGTTCTGCCGTCGCCGTTTACATCTCCTACAAGCGCCTTTGCGGGAGGAGAGTTTTTGCAGACCTCATAAACCGCATTATAAGTGTTAAGTATGCTTGAGGTGGCTACTTTACCGTTCAGTGCCGCAGTTTTTGTTCCTGTACGAAGTATTATTTCTTTTATTGTAGCAGCGTCAAGGTCGGGTCGGTAGCTTAGCATTAGGGCGGCGGTGCCGGTTACAAAGGGGGCGGCAAATGATGTTCCGAAATCGTAATCATACCCTTTTTTTATATCTGTGCTGTATATGGCAGTACCGTAAGCTGCTATATCAACGCTTGTTGCTCCGTAATTTGAATACGAAGCCCATTGATCGTTCGCATTTAAACTTCCAACTGATATGATGTTGTCATAAGTGTATGAAGCCGGATAAACAGGTGTTTTGTCAATATTTCTTCCATCATTTCCAGACCCACAGACAATTAATCCCTTATAATTATGCACAGCTGCTTCAAATGCGTTACTTTGGTATTGATAAGCTATGCTAAAATTTATTATGGGAATATTGTTATTTCCTGCATATTGAACTGCACGACATATAGCATCATCGTCACATTCCCCTATTTACTATCTGTAATTTGCAAAGGAACAAGGCTTATATTCCAACACGCACCAGTAATTCCTTTTCCGTTATTGCCAACAGCACCTTATTCCTGCAACAAATGTTCCATGCCCTACAATATCATCGTTTGTAATATCATTATTGTTGACAAAGTCCCAGCCTTTGACAAGATTGCCTCTTAAATCTTCATGTTCTAATATTCCCGTATCAATAACGCCGACTCTTATATCCTTTTTCCCGGTCTCAAGATCCCAAGCGGCAGGGACATTCATTTTTTTCAACGCATATTGAGTTGTACTGTTATAATCATTTGAAATTGTAGAGTAAAGTTCCATACTGCTGCTTTCATTCGGTAAGCCATATTCACCATCGGAAATTGGCTGACTTATATAATTAGGTTCAACACTTTTAACCCAATCAAATTTCTCTGCTTCTTTAATGGCGGTTAAAACTTCTTCCCTTCCTGTTTTCTTAAGCTTTAATTTCAAAATTTGCATAAAACTCTCAGTGTTTAAATATTCTTTTTCCGATATATCTCCGTCCACAGCAGACAAATCAATAATTTCTGCAAATATATCCTCGTTAAAATCGGATAAGGCAAACCTCTTATTTATTCCGCTGTAGTTGCTGTTGATTACAACGATTACACAATCGTCCGCAAAGTCGTCCTTTAAGGTTGCAGTACATACTACCTTTTCGTTTTTCAAAGCACATTCATTTTCACTATTCATTAAAGATTCCGCCGAAACAGGCGACAAAGAAATACAATATAAAAAGGAAATTAAAACGCTCATAAATCTTTTTTTGTTCATTAGAATGCTCCTTCCTCAAAAATCAAATAAATTTTTTCAACATCTTCCTTCAAAACCACGCCGCTTTCATAAGCTTCCTTAAGCGTCAAAAGCTTTTCCTGCCAATATATGCAGAGCGGCTGTAACTCGGGATATTCAAAAATGCAGCCCGCTATCTCTTCTTTAACATCATCTAAAAAAGAATACTTACACATGCTCAAAGAAGACGGATCGTAAACACTGTATGCAAAGAATAATGCGACGGCGTTATTTTGATATGTACCAAAATAGTATTTTACATAAACATCATCGGCAGTAGTAATATCATCTTCCGCAGCCTCTTTGTTGTGATATTCGGCAAAGGCTTGCTGAACTTTATTCCGCCTTTCGTCATTCGTCTCAGTCCAAAATTCACTGCATATATCCATTATATGGCGCTTTGAAATTAGACCCGCTTCATAGGCTTCCTTAAGTGGCGTAAAGGCTTGATCACAATATATGTAAACAGGCGATGTGTCTGACAGAGTAAAATGAAGTCCGTCAATGTCTTCCTCCACAGAAGCATAGTTGCCGTTTATATCGGAGAAACACACGGCGTAAACCCCATGGTATATACCGCTTAAATATTTGATTGCGATATTCTCTGCGGTTATTTCACTGTTGTTTGTTGTTTCCCTTAGATATTCAGCGTAATTCCCTTTGATTTCCGATATGACTTCACTATCGGGGTTGTTCCTCTGCCAATTATATATGTCTTTAACGTCTTCCTTTGAAATTATACCGTTTTTGTACGCTTCGTTAAGCGGAGTAAAGGTTCGGTCATGATAAATGCTTATAGAGTACAAATGATCCGGGTAAACGAAATGAAATCCGGCAACATCTTCTTCCCCACTCATACAGAAAGAAATATCACGAGCCACAATAATCAAAGCTATTTTATTATTTTGATAAACTCCCAGAAAATCTATAATCTTAACATCGTCAGCCGAAACCTTTCCGACAGAATCTTCTTTCCTAAACCTTGCATAATCCCTCTTGATCATATCCTGCGTTTCCTCCGACCACTTCAGCGGAGCGGCGGAAATCTGTGCACAGAAACAAAGGGACAGCAGCATAACCGCACATAAAAACAAACAAAACAATTTTTTCATATTGCAATACCTCCCAAAAATTTTTCTCAAAAAGTTCCCTTTAAATATAGTATATCATAAATTGCCAAAAAAGCAATACAAAAACGAAAAATATTTGGAACATATTCCAATAGGATTGACGCACGTCTTTTCGGCGAAATTTTTCGCACACTTCGTCAGAAAAGCTTGAAATACATCAAGTATTCCTGCGCTTTTCTTCCTTGATTGCGAAAAATTTCACTCGAAAATCCGCACACCA
>CANEHP010000128.1 GCA_947427325.1 uncultured Clostridia bacterium
GCAAAATTTGCCGAAAAGATGCGTGCCAATTTCTATGAGAACAAGTTCTTATTATTTTATCATTTTTAATCATTAAAATCAAGTAACACAACTCCCCTTTTTCTCGAAATCAAAAGGGGAGTTGTGTTGCAAATCAGAGAATAATACAAATAAGTCCGCCGCAGCCGTCGTTAATAATGCGCTGTATGGTTTCCTGAAGCTTTTGCCTTGCATCAACAGGCATACGGTAAAGCTTGTTATGAAGTCCCTCGGTAACCAATTCGTGAAGCGATTTTCCGAAAATATTGCTTTCCCAAATCTTTGAAGGATTTTCTTCAAACTCCTTTAGCAGATATTTTACCAGCTCCTCGCTTTGCCGCTCCGTACCGACTATCGGAGATACCTCGGTATTTATTTTTGCGCTCATCATATGAATGGAAGTGGATTCCGCCCTGAGCCTTACGCCGTATTTTCCGCCCTGCTTAACGATTTCAGGCTCTTCAAGCGTAAGCTCGTCAAGGCTTGGCATAACAATACCGTAGCCCGTTGCCTCCACCTCGTCCAAGGCGCTTTTTACCTTTTCGTATTTCTTTTTGATTGCCGCAAGCTCGATCATACAAGGCATAAGGTCGCTTTCGTCCTTTATGTCAAGTCCTGTGGTTTCGCCTAAAACGCGATAGAATAAATCCCCTGCAAGCTCAACCTTTACATAGCCCGCACCTCTGCCTAAATCCACATTTTCCACATTGCAGTCGGTAATGTATTCGTTTTCCGACAGCTTGCAGGATACGCCCTTTACCTCGCCTATGTTGGTTATTCCCGCTGCGGATTTTTTAAGTGCGCTGAATATTTCGGTTTTAAGCCAATGCCCCTTTTCCAGAGCGGTAAGCCATTTTGGAATTTTAATATTGATTTCCTTAACGGGAAACTGCAAAAGCACCTCTGCCAACAGGTCTTTTATATCACGCTCTGTAACCTCCAAGCAGTTTAAGGGTATTACGGGCTTTTGGTATTTTTCGGTAAGCTCCGCTGCAAGTTCCCTGCTTTGCTCAGAATTTGGGTTCTGGCAGTTAAGCACTACCACAAAGGGCTTATGTATAAGGTTAAGCTCGTCAATCACCCTTTGCTCCGCCTCGGCATATTCGTCTCTGGGAATGTCGGTGATGCTGCCGTCGGTGGTTATAACCAAACCTATGGTGGAATGCTCGTTGATAACCTTTTGAGTTCCCACCTCTGCCGCCATATTAAAGGGAACCTCCGTATTGAACCAAGGAGTTTTTACCATTCTGGGCATTTCGTTTTCGATGTAGCCTATTGAGCTGGGTACAATGTAGCCTACGCAGTCAATAAGCCGCACATTCATAGAGATGTTTTCCTCTACCTCTATGGTAATTCCCTGCTCCGGCACAAATTTCGGCTCGGTGGTCATTATGGTTTTTCCCGCCGCAGACTGAGGAAGCTCGTCAATAGCTCTTTCCTTGCGGAACTCATTGTTTATTGAGGGAATAACAAGAGTTTTCATAAATCTGCTGATAAAGGTGGATTTTCCCGAACGAACGGGACCTACCACGCCGATATAAATGTTGCCCTCCGTTCTTTGGGCAATGCTTTGATATATAGAATTTGTCATGATTTCTTCCCCCTTAAACAATAGGAATAAGCAGCAAGCAAGGCTCTGACAGTGTTTCTTCCTCTAACTCGTTTTCATCACTTATAGCTTCCGGCTTGGTATTGTATCTTTTAGCTATTGCAAACACGCTTTCATTTTCTTCGGCATAGTACATTTTAAGTGCATAGTCGGTATTTTTTTCCTTGGGCTTATCGGAATCCAAAATCACATCTTCAATAATCTGTACGTTTTTTACCTTGTAAATAATGCCGTTTAATGAAAATGTAATTCTCAGTTCCGCAGTGGAATCCCCGTTTATGTTAAAGCCAACATCGGTTATCTGTGTGCTTTGGTCAATTACGCAGTTATCATCGTTAAAGCCGCATTCGCAGGAAAGCTCCACCGCTTCGCTCTTTTCAATAAAAACAGGCGTGCCCGAGCCTGAAAGTCTTCCTATCGCCTGTGAAATAAGCTGTCCCGAAATAATCAGCGAGCCTTCTCCGTTAAACTTGCAGCTCACTCCCGTTAAATCACAGCGGCAGTCAAAAATCTCCTCTAAGCTGCCCTCCTTGCATTCCAATGTAGTTTTATGGGTCAGCTGCTTTTGTATTTGCGCAGGAGAGTATTCGGCTTTTACGGTGGCTTTGGTAAAGTCTGTTTCGTATTCAGTGGAGAATAGGTCGGTTAATACCGAAACATTGGTGTCCTTGCAGGCGGTTATTTTACAGTCGACCGTTAAATCACAACCCAAAATCCTGCTTTCTCCCACATCGCTCGGTTTTATTTCAAGACCGCAGTCCATAACCCTTATGTCGGCACAGCAGCTGTAGGTATCGTCAAGACCGTCAATATCAATTATTCTGCTTATGGGAATTGCCGCTTCCATAACCTCGGTGTCCCCGGTTTCCTCGTCAACCTTCACCAAATACAGCGCTTTTACCTTTGCTTCGCCCTTTATTACCGCTTTTCCCGCAATTACTTTAATATCGTTAATCAACGCATAAGCGTCCGTATGAACAATACCCAATATTCCGCCCTTGCCCGTGCCTGTTTCAATATCCTCACGGATAACAAACTGTCCGCCGCCTATCAGCTTATTGCCGCAGTAAGAGAGAGTTTCCGCCTTGGTTTCCAAATTCTCGGCGTCGCTGATTATCTCCACTGTCTTTTGTGCGCAGGCTTTTATTTTGCAGCTTACCGCACCCCTAACGTCAAATCGTCTGCCGCTTACGGCACGGCAGTTTGAGTAATCGGTTTTTGTTTGGATAGATACGCTCGCCTTATCCGCCGATTTTGTAAGCTCAAGGGTTTTTGAATAGGTGTACTTTTGTTCGACGCAGTGGATATTAACACAGTCGTCCGCAAGATAAAGGATTTTTATCAATACTGCTCCGTCAATAAAAAGCTGGCTTCCGGATATGCTGTAAGAGGATATGCCGGGAGTAAGACTGCACCTTAAAATTTTGAATATATCGGGATAATAATCGGGAAGAACATAATCAAATTCCACCCCCTGCTCCGTCTGCCCGTCATATATCACTTCGTTAAGGAATACAGGCTCTTTTTTCAGTTGAAGTTCCATGAATAATCTTTCCTTTCCTTCGATTCAGAACCTGTTTTCACAAAATTTGCCTGTGGGCTTTCGAACAAATTGCGCCAAAGCAAAGCGGAAAGCCGAAGCAATTCCCGATGAACCTCAGCGGCTTATCCAAAATCGCAAAAAATTTTTTGGTGCAATCATTAATTTGCCGAAAATACGCATACATCATCCTGTGAAGATGGGTTCCTATATATTAAGGCAGCTCAAATGCCTTTTGTCAAAGAAAATATATTCACTTACAGGACAGTTTATGACAAGCAGAACAAACTATTGGGAAATTTTACATTGACTCTGCGCTTCTGGCGCAAAATAAATGTTTCACCGCATTTTGAATCGAAAGCAGTGGTACATCAAACAACGGTTGTTAATATGTATTTTGTTTTTCTCTTAGAATTTGAATTATTGAAATTGTTGCAAAGAGATTTTCGCAAAAGCCTTGACAATGATAAAGTGTTAGTGTATAATTTGTAAGGTGATTTACTTTTTATGGCGATGCACGGCTTGAAGGGTGTAAAGTTTGAGTTTACTGATTTATTGTTGTTATTTTGGAAGTAGTTCATAAAGCGGGGTGTAGCGCAGTTGGTAGCGCGCGACATTTGGGAGCATAGATGTTTCTCTCAGTACCCGAAAACAAAAACCGCCGAAAATTCTTTAACGATGCGGATTTCGGGTAGTTTACCAAAAACAAAAAAGCAGTCAAAAATGTGTTTGACCACATATTTGACCACTTACATGACCACAATTAAATAACTATCGGGGTGTAGCCCAGTTGGTAGGGCGCCACATTTGGGAGCATAGAACCGTTGGAGAGCTTTGCAGAGCTGTTTGTCGCACATTTCCTTTCATACTACACCGTCACGGTGTTTTCATTTCGTGGAAATCTTGGTCGGAAATCCGTTTGACCACATAGTTGACCACTTTCGGAAAATTTTTGAAAAAATTTCATAAAATCGGGGTGTAGCGGAGTTGGTACCGCACTTCATTTGGGATGAAGGGATCGCGTGTTCGAGTCACGTCACTCCGACCACAAACCGCATTATAATGCTATTTGTAAGCTGTGTAATACGGTTTATTTATTACAAGGAGCGATTATAATGGATGAATTTCTTGAATGGCTGAAAGAGAACAAAATCAATATTAACGGTAAATATAAGGGAAAACGGTGGGGGTCAATCAACAAATCGGATGACGGTGAATGGTCTGTTCGTATATGTGTTCAATATGATGAATATTTAGCTCCTGTTTTATTGAATGAATCTGTTGCAATGCAAGAACTGATCAACAAACGTACAGGGCATGAAGGCTGCGGAAGATGCGTAGACGGTAAATGTGCTTTTACAGGCGTTGATTTGGCAAATCCGACTGAGGAACAAATCGAGTTAGCGAAAAGGTTAATAAAATTTAGGATCAATGCTATTACGGACGGACGAATCCCCAAATGCAGTTATATAAAAAAATCACAACAAGGTAAAGCAATCGAACCGTGTGCGGTATGTAAGGTATGTGATCCTAAATGCAAAGCTATGAAAAAATATTAAGACCGAATATGGCGGGCATACTTTATATTATGAGAGTTCAATTTTTTATTACGATTATAAATCGCATTACAAAGCTTTTTAAAGGCAGTGATGTTTCATGGGCGTAACGATTCGTTACGCCCCTTTAAGTACCGATTCGGTAGGCGAGAAGTCATAAAGGATGCCCTACTTTGGGGCGACCTGCTAAGCACCGTTTTAGTGCGGAGATTTTTCTCCGGCGTATTCTTTGTTTACTGCGGCTCATTTTTTGACAAGAGATCTATGGGGTACTCATCTGTATCCTCACCTATATCGGTACCTCGTGAAACACGGAGTACCGATTTTGAAAGGTAGCGTAATCCGACCTTTAGGCAACCCAGGGTTAAGTTGCCCCTGAGTCCGAACAAGCCAATTCTGTCAAAACGGCAGTTTTGAAATGCCCCCACCTCGCGTTTCATGAAGTGGGGCTGTTTTCTTTGTTTACTGCGGCTCAATTTCTGAAGGCACTCGGTAACGATTCGTTATCGAATTTCAAGGCTGAACGATTCGTTCACCGTTTTCAACCGCTCTTTCTCTGTCTTTATTTCAGCCTTGACCTGAGCTATCATCGCCGCCAGCTTTTCCTCACATTCTTCTCTCGTTTTGGCGTATATGTTATGGGATTCACGTTTTCCGCAAGCGTTCCTCGGACTATATCTGCCCTCAAAGAGGTGGTCGTTTATCATCGTCACACAGCCCGTTCCGGATTTGCGACATTTGGGCTTGTACGGCTCGAAATCGGGCGGGAGGGTATCTACCCTTGACCGCTCCTCATCCCTCGGAATATCGGCTTCTGTGCCGCCAATTTGGCGGTCTATCTTTGCGGCTGCTTGCCGCTGCATTGTATCGGTTATATGACTGTAAATATCTATCGTCGTCGCAGAGGAAACATGACCTATTGTTGTTGAGAGCGTTTTCACGTCCATGCCATTTTCAAGTGCCATGGTCGCGAATGTGTGTCTGAGGTCATGAAATCTTACTTTGGGGCAGCCCGCCCGCTCCAACATAATCTGCAATCGTTTCCGAACCGCTGACGGATTTTTTGTTTTCGTATTATCTATCGGTGACGGGAATACCCATTCGGAATCGACCGTTTTCTTATATTCCGACAAGATTTGAAGAAGCGATGGCGGCAGTCTTATCGTTCGTATAGACGCCTTTGTTTTCGGCTCGGAGATTATCTGCTCTCCGTTGAACACATTGACCTGCCGCTCTATCCGAAGCTCTCCAGTCATGAAGTTGAGGTCGCTCCATTTTAAGGCAAGGATTTCTCCGCGGCGCATTCCCGTGCCAAGTTCGAGCAGGAATAGTTCGTAATAGCCCTCTTCTTTCGCTCTGTTTAGAAATCTGATGACTTCGCTTTGTGTAAGTACTTTCATTTCACGGGATTTCTTGGGCGGCAACTTACAGCCAATAGCGGGGTTTACTCTTATCAATCCCTCTTGTACTGCCTTTTCAAGTGCCGAGCGACAGTTAGCGTGTATCGCCCGAATTACCCTGTCGGAAAGTCCTGTGCCGTATATTTCGGTGTGAATCTTTCTACCTCCTGATTTCTGATGTTGTATAATAAAACTTGACACGATTTTCACAAAGAAGTATAATGCAA
>CANEHP010000129.1 GCA_947427325.1 uncultured Clostridia bacterium
TCGGCAAAATTTGCCGAAAAGATGCGTGCCAATTTCTATAAGAACAAGTTCTAAAATCCGATTTTTATAAACGCTATCATGGTGATCAGAGAAAATGCAGCCTGAAGCCCAAAGCCCAACAGCACCATGCTTATGCGGGGTCTGCCCGCCTGCGCCAAGGCCACCAAATATTCCTCCGACTGCTCGTTTTGAAAGCGGGCGCGTATTTTCTTGATTTTTTTAAGCATAAAGGCAATATAGAGATAATCTCCGAAAATACACAGCAAGACCACTACTGCCAGCTGAATGATCCACAGCGTGCCGGAAGCGCTGAGCAGTGCGGATTGATTTATTGCGCTGACGGCTTCCTCGCCCTGCTCCTTAAAAAACGTCATATAATAAGCAATAAGCCGAGGCAGCCCCATAATGTAATTAAAAACGGTAAGCAAAACTCCCAAAAAGCCCATACCCTTATAAAACTGGTTGTAGGGGTTTAAAAGTCCCGCAAACAGGTTAAAGCCCGCCTTTTTGTTGTTGACTATCATATACTTGATTACA
This sequence comes from uncultured Clostridia bacterium, assembly GCA_947427325.1. Classification (GTDB taxonomy): domain Bacteria; phylum Bacillota; class Clostridia; order Oscillospirales; family Ruminococcaceae; genus Ruminiclostridium_E. The sequence continues at coordinate 538 of CANEHP010000129.1, forward strand.
GCCAAACGGTACAGCTTCTGAGGACCGTCCACATTTAAAAAGCACATCATTTCCCGCTCGCTTACGCCGTCAAACTTCTTTTCGGCAAAATCCGCTTCGGTTTTTTCACGGCTGTCCTTTTCGCCGCTTCTGCCCTCAATAAGCCGCCGTAGCGCCTCAACGGAATCACGGTCCTCCTCTTCGTCGTCAAAAGGCTCTCCTCCGTCAAAAGGCACTCCTCTGTCAAAATGCTCTCCTCCGTCAAAATTCGGGTTGTTTTCACGATGCTCGGGCTGTGCCGCCGTATATGTGCCGTCTCGGTTTTTAATAACAGGCGGGGCGGTCGGACCGCTTTTTTCCCCGGGAGTCTGATAGACAAAGCCGTCCTTATGCCTGCTTTCAAAGGGACAGCCGCCCTTTTCGTTCCAGCAGGAACGGTGAACGGGAGTACCGCACACGGGACAGTACACCACATCGTCTCTTTCTCTGTCCTCTTCTTTTAATTCCTTGCCGCAGTATTCGCATACAGCGTCCTTAAGCTCTTCCATTGTGCCTTCCTTTTTCCTGATCTGTTCTTGCTTTTCTTTGTTTTATTTTGCGTATAGTTATGTATTATAACAGTATAGCAGATTTTCGGAGAAAATGCAACTGTTTTACGATTTCTTTTAACTGTAAGAACCCTTCCATTCAGGATTTGTGGGAAAATCGATAATGACGGCGGCAGAATAGGAAAAAGGCACAATCGCCGAGAATTTACTTTGAGAACTTGCGTGAGAATTTACGTGAGAATTTATACAACACCAACACGATTTTGTCTATTGCTTTTTTCTCCGTAATATGATAAAATAAAACATATTGCAAAAAATATCGACTGTGAAAGGAAACGGCAGTGAACCTTATTTTGGGAATTTCCAAGGCTGTAATGTATATTGCGTACCGACCTAAAATAATATATACGGACAAAGCCTTAAAGCGGCGGCTTAAGGGAAAGCCCTGTATATTCGTTGCAAATCATACCTGCCACACGGACGGGCTTTTTGCGGGAGCCGTTTTAAACCGATATAAGCCCTATTCCCTTGTTGCAAAGGATTGGTACGACAAAAGGCTTATGGGATTTTTTTTAAAAAGAGCGAGAACAATACCCATAGACAGATACAATCCCGATTCGGATTGGTATATTACGGGACAAAAAATTCTTGAAAAGGGAAACCCCATTCTTATCTTTCCCGAGGGAAAAACCAACCGAGGCGGACCGTTAAACGGGTTTAAGCCCGGGGCTGCGCTTTTGGCGGCGAAAATGTCCGTACCCGTTGTTCCCTGCGCAATTTACGGCGGCTATCATAAGCTTTTCGGAAAAAGGCAGACTATGATTATCGGAGAGCCTGTGGAAATGAATTGCCCCCCCAATATTCGTCCCTCTCGGTTTGCAAAGGAGCGGACCGCAGTTATACAAGACAAGGTGCAAACGCTCCTTGACGGGAAAAATTAATGCTGCTTCTTAATCATCTTACAGACAGCATTCCGCAAATTTGTCCGCAATCCGATTAGGAAACAGTATGAAAACAAGTTCTAAAGCAAAAAATTACGCACAAAGGCTGTTGTGCGGCTTTGTGCAGCGCCGACCGAAACGGGAGGCGGCAAAAAATTTAAGAAAGAGGTAAAAAATATGAGTGAAAAGGAAATTTCGGAAAAGATCAAGGCTATGTTAGTGGAAAACCTTCGTATACCCGAGGACGCCCTCGAAAACGATTCGGAGCTTTTCGGCGACGATATCGGCTTGGATTCAATCGATTCCATTGAGATTATTGCAGGTATCGACACCCTGTTCGGAGTACAGATGACAGGCGTGGCAAAGGAGCATTTTCAGTCCATAGATACCCTTACCGCTTATGTTAAGGAGCATATGGAAAACCAATAAGCGCAAAAAACACCGCATAAAGACGTTAGGCGGTCATTATGCGGTGCTGCCTTAAATAACAGGAGATAAAAAAATGTCGGACAAAAACAGATGTGTGGTAACAGGTCTGGGGCTTATATGCGCCTTAGGCGATAATGTGGGCGAATGCTGGGAAAACGCCGTAAACGGGATTTCTGGCATTCGTGATGTGACCGTGATAAATACCGACGGCTGTTACGCAAAAAAAGGTGCGGTAAACGATACCGAAAACAGCGATTTGTCGGAGGAAAACTACGACCGCTCCTCCCTGCTTTGCATTAAGGCGGCGGGAGAGGCTTTGGAGGACGCAAAAATTTCTCTCGGCAGCGAAAGGGACATAGGGGTAATTATCGGCAACTGCGTAGGCGGAGCGGCCAGCATTGACAGCTATTACAGAGCGGTAAAGGAGCAGGGGGAAGAAAATGTTTCAAAGGAAGAAATTCTGAAAATGCCCGCCTCCGCCATTGCCAACAACGTTTCCGCTCACTATGGCTTAAAGGGGCTTACCGCCAATATAGTAAATGCCTGTGCGGCGGGAACTATCAGCCTTAGCTATGCCTGCGACCTTATCAGAAGCGGCGAGGCTGAAATTTTCCTTGCAGGCGGCTCGGACGCCTTTACCTCTCTTGCCTTTGCGGGCTTTCACGCTCTTCACGCTTTGGACGAGCACCCCTGCTCTCCCTTTAACCGCAGCAGCGGAATCACCTTGGGAGAAGGTGCGGGAATACTTGTAATAGAAAGCTACGAGCATGCGGTTCAAAGAGGGGCAAGGATCTACTGCGAGATTTTAGGCTCGGGAGTAAGCTCCGACGCTCACCACATTACTGCGCCCCGCCCCGACGGACAGGGACAGATGAGCGCAATAAAAAGAGCCGTCGCAAGCTCGGGCTTACAGCCCGGCGATATTGACTATATTAACGCCCACGGCACGGGAACGGCAAAAAACGATGAAGCGGAATTTTTGTCGCTGCACAGGATCTTTGACTGCTCCGATAAGCTTTCGGTAAGCTCCACAAAGTCCATGACGGGACACTGTCTCGGTGCGGCAGGCTCTATTGAAGCGGTGTTTACCGTTAAGGCTCTGGAAAAGGGCATTATTCCGCCCACTGTGGGCTACACCGTTGAAGATAAGGCGATATTGGAGGAAAAGGCGGGAAAAATCGACTTCGTTCCCAACACAAGCAGGAAAAAAGAGCTTTCCTACGCTATGTCAAACTCCTTTGCCTTCGGCGGAAACAACGCAAGCATCATTTTTGCCAAAAATCACAGAGAAATTCCGCAGGAAAACAGCAATTCCCCTGTATATATCACGGGCTTGGGCATTGTAAGCAGCAGCGCCGACAGCGCCGACGGCGTTGACTCGGTCAAGGCGTCGCTTACCGCCGACGATTACAAGGCTCACGATATAAAAATGGCATTTTACAGAAAGCTTGACCGTTTCAGTCAATTACAGCTTGTAAGCGGCGTTAAGGCATTGGCGGACGCCGAATTTAAGGCTGACGAATCCAACGAAAACGACATCGGCATTATAATAGGCACTTCCGACGGTCCTATGACCGAGATTGTGAATTTCCAGAAAAACGTTATCGACCACGGCACTAACGGCGGCAGCGCATTTTCGTTCCCCAACACCGTTTACAATGCGGCGGGGGGCTATTTCTCCATTTTTGCGGGAATAAAGGGCTACAACGTTACGGTGGCAAACGGTGCGCAGTCGGGACTTCAAAGCGTTTGCTATGCTCACGGCGTTATAAGCGGCAAGGAAGAAAGCGTAATGGTGGCTGCGGGAACGGACGAAAATACCGATGTTACCGAATATTTATACGGCAGGTACGGCGTAAGAACCGATGATTTGCCTTATTCCGGGGGAAAGGGCTTTGTTTTGGGAGAAGGCTCTGTTTCCATAGTATTGGAATCCGGGGAATATGCGGATAAGCACAATTCCAAAAAATACGCCGAGATAGTAAGCTGCGGAATGGCGCACAGCCCCAAAGAATATTCCGACCGAAGGGTTGACGGCGATACCGTGAAAAGGGCGATTACCGACGCCTGCAAAAAGGCGGGGCTTTTCCTTGAACAGATCGGCTTTATCAGCGGCTTCGGCTGCGGCATAAAGGAAATTGACGACGGAGAGCTTGAGGTTTACCGCGAATTGTTCGGAGTCAATAAGTCTGTGCTGTCGGTGAAGGCTGCCACAGGCGACGCAAGAGCGGCTTCCGCCGCAATGGCGCTGGCGCAGGCGGCAAAGGTTCTTCACGGCGACAGCGATATTGTCGGCAAATGGTATCAGATAACCGAAACGGGAGCAAGGGAGTCCGAAGCCGCTGCGGGTGAATACGCACTTGCGGTAAGCTACGGCGCAGGCGGCTCCTGCTCGGCAGTTATTATTAAGAAGGTTTAGGGTGGGCAGCTATGGAAAAGACCGCAGTTATAACAGGTTCGTCAAGGGGAATAGGAAAGGCTTGCGCTTTAAAGCTTGCCGAAAAAGGCTTTAATATTGTTGTGAATTATAACAGCAACGAAGAAGCGGCAAACAAAGCGGTTGAAGAAATAACCGCCTTTGGCAGAAAAGCCCTTGCGGTTAAGGCGGACACCTCGGATTTAAAGCAGGTTCAGAATATGTTCCGCACCGCCGTTAGGGAATTTGGCGGGATCGACGTGCTTGTCAACAACGCAGGCGTGGTAAACGACGCTTATCTGCTTATGCTGAATGCCGAGTCCCTGCAAAAAAGCCTTGACATAAATATAAAGGGATATTTTAACTGCGCACAGCAGGCTGCCCTTAAAATGATGAAAAACAAAAAGGGCAGTATAATAAATATTTCCTCGGTAAGCGGCATTCACGCTCTTGCGGGGCAAAGCGTATACAGCGCCACAAAGGGAGCGGTAAATTCCATGACCATGGTGCTGGCTAAGGAGCTTGCCCCTTACGGGATACAGGTAAACGCAGTTGCACCGGGCTTTGTGGAAACCGAAATGATAACCGCCGTTCCCGAGGAAAAGCTGAAGGAATATCTTGATGTTATTCCCATGAAAAGATTTGCAAAGGCGGAGGAGATTGCGGAAACCGTTTCCTTGCTTGCCGACGGCAGTCTGTCTTATATTACGGGACAGGTTATTGTTATGGACGGCGGGCTGTCTTTGTGATAAAAATATATCCGCTGTCCCGACGGCACGAATTTTAACACGAATTTTAAAAAGAGGGGCTGTAAAAAATTGAAGGTTGACAGTTGACAGTTGCGGAACGGCTTCGCCCATTTAAAAAACCGAGGTGCTATATGAATTTAATGGAAATAAACAAAAGAATAAAGCAAAGACCCCCTTTCCAGATGATAGAAAAGGTCATAGAGCTTGAACCCGACAAAAGAGCGGTGGGAATAAAAAACGTTTCGGTAAACGAGCCGTATTTTACAGGGCATTTCCCCGATTTTCCCATTATGCCCGGAGTGCTTGTTACGGAGGCCTGTGCGCAGCTTTGTTCCCTTGTTATCGACCCCGAAAAAAGCAACGACCCCAACGTGATTTTCGTGCTTTTGAAAATCAAGGACTTTAAGTTTATCAAGCCCGTTCTTCCCGGAGACACCCTTGTTATCGAGGTAAACAAAACGCTGGATTCATCGGGGCTTTATGAATTTTCCGCCGCAGTAAAGGTTGAGGATACCGTTAAGGCAAAGGGGTCGCTTATGTTTACCGCTGTGGATAAAAACAATATTTACGGCGAATGAAATTATGATTTTGGCGTAATCGGCGTTAAACCGATTTTTTCGGCGGTTTCGCCCCCTTCAAAAGTCCTGCGATAATTTTTTACATCCTATAAGGAATTCTTGAAATTAAAGCCGTGGGCCACAAAAAAACATAATAGGGGTTTTGTG